>NZ_DAOTWH010000362.1:0-2013 GCF_034435895.1 Chloroflexus sp. | reverse complement strand
CACATCCTCCTTCGTCACCCTCCCGCCGGGGCCGCTGCCCGGCACTGTGCGCAAATCAATCGCGTGCTCGGCGGCCACTTTCTGCGCGACTGGGGTCGCCATCACCTCGTTTGCCGGCGTTGGTGCAGCGACCGGCGCTGCTGCCGGCGGCGCCTTCGGCAGGGCGCCGGCCTCGATCGTGCCCAGCAGATCACCGATCGCTACCGTCGTCCCTTCGGGGCAGGCAATGCTCGCCAGTACCCCGCTCTGGTCAGCTGCCACTTCCAGATTGACCTTATCGGTTTCCAGTTCGACCACCGGCTCGCCGGTAGCGACTGCTTCCCCTTCGCGCTTCAGCCAGCGCGCGACCGTCGCCTCGACAATTGACTCACCGAGCGACGGTACTCGGATTTCGTATGCCATGTCGTAACCTACCTCTACTTATCTATCGTGACCTAGGATGGACTGTTCCCATACTGTCATGATATGTGCTCAAGCGATTGCTGCGCAGCTGCGACTCCGCTTCCCGTCTGTCATTGCGAGCCGCCGGAGGCGGCGAAGCAATCTCCCGCGAGCACGGCCTACATCCTCTCAGGCATAGATTCCGCTGAAGCAGGAGATTGCTTCGGGGGCTGTGCCCCCTCGCAATGACAGATAGCCCATGTCATTGCGAGCCGAGCGTAGGGACAGAGCGTTGCTCTGTCCACGCGAGGCGAAGCAATCTCCCCCACCAGCGCCCAGCACCCGCTCAGGCATACGTACATCCCCTACCGCGCCAGCGACTCTTCTCCGGTCACCGCCGGCGTAGGCGCTTCCGGCAGGTCAGTCACCGCTTCGCGCAGAATGCGGGCCTGCTCGCGCACGTGACTGCTGTGCAGGCCCTCAGCGGGGCTGGCTGACTCGGCCCGGCCCACGTAGCGCAATTTCACGCCAGCCGGCAACAACTGCTGCAATCGCGGCCAGACGAATGTCCAGGCTCCCATATTCTGCGGCTCTTCTTGCAGCCAAACCACCTCGTGCAGGTTAGGGTAGCGTTGCAGCGCTGCGCGCAACTCTTCCGCCGGGAAGGGATAAAGTAGCTCTAGTCGCAACAGATCGGCTCTGCCGCCGGTCTTTTCCCATTCGGCGCTCGAGATCAGATCGATCGCCACCTTCCCTGAGCACAAGATCACACGGGTCACACCTTCCGGCGCCGGCGCTTCAGCGCCCAACCCCAACACCGGCTGGAAGCGGCTGTCGGTCAGATCGCGCAACGATGAGCTGCTGCGCGGGTGGCGCAACAAACTCTTGGGGGTCAACACGATCAGCGGCTTTGGATCGGCGTACAGCGACGCGGCCTGATAGCGCAGCAGGTGGAAGTACTGCGCGGCGGTCGTGCAGTTGGCGACGCGAATGTTATCGTTGGCCGCCAGTTGCAAAAACCGCTCAAGCCGAGCGCTCGAGTGTTCGGGGCCTTGGCCTTCGTAACCGTGCGGCAACAGCATCACCAATGAAGGGTTCTGGCCCCACTTGGCATGGCCGCTGACAATAAACTGGTCAATGATCACCTGCGCGCCGTTGGCAAAATCGCCAAACTGCGCCTCCCACAGCACCAGCGTGTCGGGTGCGTGCGAACTGTAGCCATACTCAAAGCCCAACACTGCTGCTTCTGAGAGCGGGCTATTATAGACGGCAAACGAAGCGCGCGCCTGCGGGATCGCGTGCAGCGGAATGAACCTTGCGCCGGTGACGACATCGTGCAGCACTGCGTGACGATGGCTAAAGGTGCCGCGCTCGCTGTCTTGGCCGGTCAGCCGGATGGGGGTGCCATCGGCGAGAATGCTGGCAAAAGCCAATGCCTCGGCATGGCCCCAGTCGATGCCATTCTCTTCGTAGATCGCTTGCCGGCGGCGCTGCAACGCGCGTTCGAGCTTGGGATGAACGGTAAAGTCTTCAGGCCGGTCGAGCAGCGCTTCATTGAGTTCGAGCAACGTCTTGGCCGAGACCGGACGGGCGAAGATCGGCGGGCGGCGCGGCGGCAGCGGGTTGGCAGGC
>NZ_DAOTWH010000361.1:0-2392 GCF_034435895.1 Chloroflexus sp. | reverse complement strand
GCGCCAGTGGCGGGGCAGATCTGTAGTGCAGGCAGGTGCCACTCGTTTACTATCGGTGTGGCGTGGCGCTGGCTGATTGTGCAACTGCCGCCGGCACCAACCACCGCCCCGCTCCGTGACATCGAGTTGCGAGTTGCGTCGTGGCCGGCGCCGGATGGGCGTGAGCTGGGGGTGGTGGTGGATACGGTGGAGGTGCGGTAGGATGCACGGCAGGTCGCTGGTAGACGGCTGATACCCCGCCAGTTTACTGCGCTTGCTATAATGAGCTGGGAGAGATAAAGTTACCCTCCCTGTTCATCAATCACCACCACAACCACTATGCTCAATCACCCTCCCCATTTCCGTCTGCGCTGGTCGCTCATCCTGATCGTTCCTCTCGCGCTTTACCTGCTCTTCCTCGTTGGCTGGCTGGCGGCGCGCACGGTGCTCGGCGATCGCTGATGGTGGCTCTTTTTGCTCAACGTCGCTACGCCGTACCTGTTGTTGCCGTTGCCGCTGGCGTTGCTGATGGCGCTGGAGCTGCGGCGCTGGCTGAGCGTGGCGCTCAGCGTGGTCCTACTCGCGCCGGGAGCGCCGATCTTGCTCGATGTGTGGATGCCGAGCTTCAGCGATGATCTGGAGTTCAGTAAACCGGCGATCACGGTGATGACCTACAACCTCTATGGCGGCAATGCCAAGCCGAACCGGTGATCGCAGCGATTCGCGCTGCCAAGGCCGATGTGGTTGCGCTGCAAGAGCTTAACCCAGCGATTGCCGCTGCCCTCCAGCGCGATCTGGCGGGCAAGTATCCGTTCCAGCTCCTCGATCCGCGCGCCGGTGTGACCGGGATGGGGGTGATCAGTCGTTGGCCATTGCAACCGCTGGCGACCAGCTTGCCCGGTGAGCATTGGGTGGGGACGCCGCAACTGCTGCGGATTGCGGCGCCGTTGGGCGAAGTGGTTTTGTTCAATGTCCATACCATTCCGCCGGTTGGTTCGCCGGGGTGGATGACGTGGGCGATTAGCGAGCGCGAGCGGCAGATGGCGGCGATCGTCGCTGTTGCTCGCGAGCAGCGCCAGCCGGTGATTGTGGCCGGTGATTTGAATGCAACGCCGTACAACCGCGCCTACCGCATCCTCCGCGATGGTGATCTGGTTGATGTTTGGCCGCAGTGCGGGCTTGATGCCGGGTTTACGTGGCCAAGCGCCGGGCAAGCGGTGCGCGGTGTGCCGCTGCCGGCGTGGTTGGTGCGGATTGACTATATTCTGACCTCGCCAGCGTTGATATGTACCGAGGCGGCGGTGGGCCAGTGGGATGGGTTCTCGGATCACCGTCCAGTCGTGGCGCGGCTGGTGGCGCGGTGAGGGTGTTTACCGCAGCGGGCGCAGCGGGATGTTTACCGCAGGGGACGTTGGAGGGGTGGACAGAATCTGGGGTTGATCACAACCGGTGATCGCTATGCGATGCCGTAAAGTCCCATGCAGCGCTCCCCATCACCCCTCCCCCCAGCGGGGGAGGGGCAGGGGTGAGGGCCAACAGCCCGCGCAGCGGGCTTCGGACCCCTAGCCCGGCCCTGAAGGGCCGGGTTCTGGATTAGATGTGCTGTCCGCCCCCTAAACGCGCGCACGGGAGCGGTGTTCTCAGGCGCCCATCCCGCCAAAGCGGGAGATTGCTTCGGGGCTTCGCCCCTCGTAATGACAGGAGGCGCTGCCTAAACGCTTAGCTTTGCGCTCCCCTCTCCCGCGCCAGTGGGAGAGGGGCAGGGGGTGAGGGCATCAACCCGTGCAGGGGTCGCAGCGGGATGTTTACCGCAGGGTGCGCGGAGGACGCAGAGGGGTGGTGATAAATCACTCCCCTGCGTCCTCTGCGTTCTCTGCAGTACATGTGGTTTTTTTCACAGTAGACACGGTCAACACACTTCCCCATCACACCGGTATCAGCCGTGAAATAGTGGTACCATACATAAGAGATAGGGTTCAGCACGGTATGTTATGCAGCTCGTTTGGTTCAAACGAGATCTTCGCTTGCGCGATCACGCGCCGCTGAGCGCCGCTGCCCGGCGCGGGCCGGTACTGCCGCTCTATATCGTCGAGCCGTCGCTGATCCATGCGCCGGATTTTGCGCCGCGCCATTGGACGTTCATCAGCGGCTGCTTACACGAGTTGCGCGCGGCATTGGCCCGCCTCGGTCAACCGCTGGTGGTGCGAGTGGGTGAAGCGGTGGAGGTGCTCGACCGGCTGGCGAGCGATTGGCCGATCGAGGCGATCTGGTCTCACGAAGAGACTGGCAATCTGCTCAGTTATGCGCGGGATCGGGCGGTGCGGCGGTGGGCGCGGGCGCGCGGCATTCCCTTCCACGAACTGCCGCAAAACGGCGTCGTGCGCCGGTTGCTGTCGCGCGCGGAGTGGCAGGC
>NZ_DAOTWH010000360.1:0-1614 GCF_034435895.1 Chloroflexus sp. | reverse complement strand
CCGTGCGCCGGTTGAACGGCGGTGGGCGGCGCAGGTGGCCTACCGCCGGGATAGTATCTTGCCGATTGCCCGCCAGATCCGGCCCAACGTGTGGGCGATCGGCGCGTACAACGGCACCGGCAACGTGATCGGCGCGCTCTGTGGGCGAGCAGCGGCGCGGGCAGCAGTGCGCGGCGATCTGACACTGCTGCGGTTGTTGGACGGCGGATAGGCTTTTCACCACCGAGGGCGCAGAGGAGGGGGTTTTACCGCAGAGAGCGCAGAGGGCAAGAGGTTTTTTACCACCGAGGACGCAGAGGGCGCAGGTTTTTTACCGCAGAGAACGCAGAGGGCGCGGGGGGGCAAGAGGTTTTTACCGCATAGAAAGCGGGAGGCGTAGTTGAGAGGCGGACAGAAATTTAGTTGCGTATAACCGTTGAATGCGGTGCAGTGCCTAAATGCGTAGCTCTGCACCCCTTTCCCGCGTCAGTGGGAGAGGGGCTAGGGGTGTGGGCCAGCAGCCCGCGTAGCGGGCTTCGTAACCCTAGCTCGGCCCTTTAGGGCTGGGTGCCGGACAGATGTTCTGGCCACTCTTGAACCCGCGCCAGTGGGAGAGAGGCTGGGGGTGAGGGCAAACCATTCCATCGCAAGGCCATTCGTTGTGGTATCATTAGGCTGAGCAGCACTGCCACGGAACGCGCCATGAACGCCATCGAAACGATCGAACTCACCAAACGCTACGGCAAACGGCTGGCTGTCGATCAGCTCAACCTCATCGTCGGCAAAGGTGAAGTGTTCGGCTTCCTCGGCCCGAACGGCGCCGGCAAGACTACTACGATCACTATGTTGCTAGGGCTAGTCAAGCCGACGAAAGGGCGCGCTATCGTGCTCGGCTACGACGTGCAACGCGAGCCGGCGCTGGCTTTGCAGCGGGTGGGTGCGATGATCGAAGCGCCCGCGTTCTACCCCTACCTCAGCGGCGCCGATAATCTGCGCGTCTTAGCCCGCGCCGGCGGCATTCCGCTTGAGCGAGTGCAGCGCGTGCTGGAGATGGTAGAGCTGTGCGATCGCGCGCGCGATAAAGTATCCACCTACTCGCAGGGGATGAAGCAGCGACTAGCGATTGCGGCTGCACTCTTGCCCGACCCCGAATTGATTATGCTTGATGAGCCGACCAACGGCCTTGATCCGGCGGGAACGGTCGAGATTCGCAATTTGATCCGCGATTTGGCTGCCGGTGGACGCACCATCTTGCTCTGTAGCCACTTGTTGCACGAGGTCGAGCAACTGTGCCAGCGGGTGGCGATTCTGAAAGAGGGTAAGCTAATTGCTGCCGGCGAAGTCGCCACCCTGTTGCGGCGCGGGCAAGGCGTGCGCGTGCGGGTGCAGGGTGATCCGGGGCCGGCGGTAAGCCTCTTGCGCGGGTTGGCATGGGTGAGCAGCGTGACCGTGCAAGGCGACGCGCTGATTGTTGATGCCCCTGCCGACCGCACCGCTGAGATTAATGCGCTGCTGATCAAAGCCGATATTGTAGTGGCTGAGATTGGGGCCAGCAATAGCTCGCTGGAAGAGTTTTTCTTGACCGTTACCAAAGCTGAACCGTAGCAATTATGGCGTGCGGCAGTTTCACTGCCG
>NZ_DAOTWH010000359.1:0-6905 GCF_034435895.1 Chloroflexus sp. | reverse complement strand
GCATCAGGAAGCCTTCGCCGCTATTGTCCGTCAACTCGCCGCATAGCAATGGTTAAAAGTGCAAGGATAGTGGTCATGTAGAAATATGCTGTATGCCCGCTTTACGGGATAAATGGTTAAACTTTTCCCTAATGGCACCTCCTTGCATCGTATACGCTCTCGATTCTGATGTCAATATCAGATCCCTGTGCATTCGGACGATCTATCCACCCTCTTCTTCTTGAGACAAGATGGCCTAGAGCTGATGGCAGTCGTCAAGTCCGGTCGGTACAAGCTGTTATTAGGCTTTGAGCGCTGAAATGCGTTTCACCAAATCACCTGCCTAGCTCCAGCAGTCACTCAACGTGGCAGTCGGATCCTGCAGTGCGATCCACGTTGCGCAGACTGAGCAGCGGATCACAGTCAGCTTGGCCCTGCGCCCATGCATTAGCTATCACCCTGCCCGCAGTGGCGCGGCTTATCATACCCAAACAAAAACACCCGGCATCTATCGCCGGGTGCTTCTGATGGAGTGTTTTGTGGCTCCCCAACCTGGATTCGAACCAGGAACCCGCTGATTAACAGTCAGCTGCTCTACCGTTGAGCTATTGGGGATTGACTTCGGCTGAGAGTATAGCACAGATCGGCAAAACGTGCAAGTGGCTGGGCTGAGGAGGTCTGTGTGGTGTTTTATGGCTTTCTGATGAGGCGAAGGCTGATTAGGTCGAGTGTTGGAAGAATGTTGGCATTCTGAGATGTTGGTAACACGCTGGCGAGTTTGCTGGGCAGTGGTGGCGTTTCTTTGCTGGTGTACTCGCTCCGACATCCGTGATCAAAAACATAACGCAGCCATAACGATCTACGGCTGCGCTTGTGTGTGGTAATATGCCGGCAGTTGATTACTCGGCGCTGTCGCTATGGCCGTTGCGTTCGGCTTCGTAACGCTCGGCCAGTTCGCGCAGGGCGGTAAACAGTTCAACGTCGAGCAGGACGCCAGCCGGATAGCCCTTCTGGGTGACAATAATCGGCTGGTGGGTGGCCTGTGAGCGCTTGATCAGCGCGGCGAGCGATGATGCCGCCTTCGAGATTGGCACAACGCCTTGGCGAAGGTCGACATTGAGCAGGTTTTTGGTGATGTCGGACATTGGTCGCTCCATTCTACAAGGAGAAACTTGCTTTTTGCCTTTGATTCGTTATTTTGTCCCGGTTATGATCGCCAATGCCGAGAACAGTAGATTGCGCATCTACCTTCTCATAGCTGCACACGCGGCAGACGAACCCGGCACAAATAAGGAATCAGATTCAGTGTGCTTCTACGACAGTATAACGCATCATATACTAAATTTCAACCCTAGATTGTTGTTAGGAATATGGCTAAATCACTGACCCTCAACCATGGCCCATTAGCCTTGCCGGTTTTTTTGCCCGATGCAACCTTTGGCACGGTGCGCGCCGTTGATAGCCGTGACTTGGTCGAGGCTGGCATGACGGCGTTGGTGATGAATGTGTTCCACCTGATGCAACGGCCCGGTAGTTCGACAATCGCTGCGCTCGGCGGGTTGCACCGGATGGCGGCATGGGATGGGCCAATCGTGACCGATAGCGGCGGGTTTCAGGCCTATTCGCTGATCCGCAATCATCCAAAGCAAGGCCGGATTTCGGATCAGGGTTTGGTGTTTCAGCCGGAAGGCGCTGAGCGGCGGTTTCAATTGACTCCTGAAAAAAGCATTCAACTGCAACTGAGCTATGGCGCTGATATTGTGATCTGTCTCGATGATTGCACTCACGTTGATGATTCGCCTGCCGAGCAGCGCCGCTCGGTCGAGCGGACGATCCGTTGGGCGCGGCGGTGCCGCGCGGAGTTTGACCGGCAGGTGGCGCAACAGAAGCGGAGCGGGCCGCCGCCGTTGTTGTTTGCGGTGGTGCAGGGCGGCGGCGATTTGGCGCTACGGGCCGAATGCGCGGCGGCGTTGCTTGAGATTGGGTTTGACGGCTTCGGCTTCGGCGGCTGGCCGCTCGATGCCCAAGGCCAGTTACTGAGCGAGATTCTGGCCTTTACCCGCGCGCAGATTCCGGCTCAGTTTCCTATGCATGCGCTCGGCGTTGGCCATCCGGCCAGTGTGGTGGCCTGCGTGCGGATGGGGTACGATATCTTTGATAGCGCGCTGCCGACTCGCGATGCTCGCCAAGGCCGTTTGCTGGCCTTTACTGCCGACCCGCAGCGGCCCGGCTTTCGTTTGACCGGCGAGTGGTTTAGCTATGTCTACCTCGCCGATCGCAAGCATATCAAGGCTGATACGCCGATCTCGCCGGGGTGTACGTGTTTTACCTGCCGCCACTACAGCCTTGGCTATCTCCACCATCTGCACAAGCTAGGTGAGACGCTGGCGTTGCGTTTGGCGACGATCCACAATTTGCATTTTATGGCGCAGGTGATGGAATTGATCCGGCGGGAGCGGAGCGCAGCGCAACCGGGTGAAGTGTGATGAACGCGACAGCACGCCGCAAGATGAACCACCGAGGCACAGAGGGGGTAGGAGGAGTGACCTCACCTTTCTACTCCCGCTGCACTCACTGATGAACCACCGAGACACAGAGGCGCAGAGGGGGTAGGAAGAGCGAGCAAATTCTGCTCACCCTCTGCGCCTTCTGCGTTCTCTGCGGCAAATTCTTTGCGATAAAAGACCATGATGGCAGAGCGTGATTCCCAACTAGCCGAATTGATTGCCGCCGTGCAGGCCAGCGCGCGCTATCGCACGATCGATGCCGCCGTGATCGAACGGGTGGGGCGCGAGTTGTTGCAGCGTTATCCGTCGCTGAAAGCGGCGATTAAAGCCACCAAAACGACATTGCACCAGATGATCGGCGCCTACGCCGATCGCGCACTACCCTACCCGCAGTGGCTGGCTGCATTGCAGTCAGCGCCGGACATAGCAACCCGCCAAGCGGTTTGTCTGCGCTTGATGGCTTACCATGCCTCGACCCGCGAGCGGCTGCCGGCGCTAGACCAGCTCTATCCGGCCTGTTTTGGCGGCCAACCGCCGCAGCGCGTGCTCGATCTAGGTTGCGGACTCAATCCGCTCGCCATCCCGTGGATGGAGTTGCCCCCAACCACGTGGTACGCCGCTTACGACATTGACACAGCCCTCTGCGGGTTTATCCGCGCGGCCTTGCCGCTGCTCGGCGTGCAGGGAGAGGCTGGCGCCTGCGATCTGGCGGCGGGGCCGCCGCCGATCGTGGCGGATGTTGCGCTCGTCTTGAAAACGATCCCGCTGCTCGAACAACAACGGCGCGGCGCCGGCGCCGATCTCCTGCGCGCCATCCAAGCTCCCCGGCTCGTCGTCTCGTTTCCGACCCGTAGTTTAGGCGGGCGCAACGTCGGCATGGCGACGACCTACCGCAGCTATATGGATGCACTGGCCGCCGCTGAGGGGTGGTCGCCGCGCGTGATCGAGTTGCCCAACGAACTAGTGTTTGTGATCGAGCGTCACACCCCCTCGCGTTCGCGGATGTAGGCCAACAAATTGCGGCACGCTATCTCGATCAACTGGTACACTTCATCGAAGCGACCGTTGTAGTAGGGATCGGGCACCTCATCGACCTCCAACTCCGGCGCAAAACTCAACAACAGCTTCGCGCGTTCGCGCGCTCTAGGGTGGAAGCGGCCTAGATCGGCTAGATTCTCGCGATCCATGACCAGAATGTAATCGAACTGGTCAATATCAGCCGAGCGCACCTGCCGCGCGCGCATCCCGGCGGTCGAGATGTTATGGCGGGCCAGCACCCGCTGCGTCCCCGGATGCGGCGGCTCGCCAACGTGCCAACCGCCGGTGCTGGCTGAGTCGATCTCAAACCGATCGCTGAGGCCAGCTTGCTCGACCAGATGGCGGAAGATGGCTTCAGCCATTGGCGAGCGGCAGATATTACCCATACAGACGAACAAGACGCGGATTTTTCGTTGCATAGCTTCCTCGTGTCAGGTGTGAGCCAACGCGGCCAAGATCGCATCGGCCACTTCATCAATCCGGCGCACATGGCGAAAATAGCCGGCGTGCGGTCCGATCACCACCAGCGGCGTGGGCGCGGTGGTGTGGGTAGTGGTGGCCGCTTGTTCGATATTGCCATGATCTGACGTAATCAGCAAGCTGTCGGTTGGCCGGCGCGCGCGCTGCCAACCGGCCAGCAAGCCATCAATCCGGGTGAGCGCAGTAACAGCGCCGTCGGGGCCGAGCCGGCCATGGCCGGCGAGATCGGGCAAGAAGCTCTCGAAAAAGACCAAATCGTAGCCGTTCGCCAAGCGCGCCAACCGCTCACCGGCTGCAAGCGGACTGATCGGCGCAATGGTCGCTGCCGCCGGATCGCGCGCTGCTAAGCCTTCGCCGGTAATATCCCAGCTCAGTGCGTTCCCGGCGCGTAAGTCGTCGAGAGTGCGCAGATAGAGACCGGCGCCTTCGGCGGCGATCACACTCGCCGAGCGGCGCAGCCGGCGTTCGGCCAGCGCCTGCCAGTAGCCGTCGGTAAAGACATTGGCAAACGCCACTCGTTGCCCTTGCATCTGCGCGCGCTGAAAGAGCGAGCGTTCGGCCAGCAGCGGGCGCAACGCCACCGGCGGAAAATGCGGCTGGTGCCTCCCGTGCAATGCCGGCGCGTTAATGCCGGCCAGCAAAGCGACGTGGTTAGTGCCGCTTTGCGGCAGCCCTTCCACCCCTAGGCACGCATCGAGCGGCGCCAGCAGCAACTCGTCGCGATAGCCAATGTGCTCGCTCGTAAGCGGCCCGCCGAGTAATCCGTGCAGCGCCGGCATCGGCACATGCGCCAGCGGATTAGTTGGTGCAGATGGCGCTAATCCCACCCCATCCAAAAACACAAATATGAATGCCATGCCCGAATCGTTCATCAATATACGGCAAACAGCCTTTGCCCAGCTTGTGAAAATGTTGACAGGTTCACCATCATCTCCTATAATTGCCGCCATTGTAAAACAAGTCTCGCCTTCCGCGACGGTCAACTCCACCGACTGGAACGGTACGACGGCCTTGGAGCACTTGCCAGCCTGCGGAGCCGGCGGCTCGCGCCAGCGTAGCGATCTGCATACAAAGCATTTTGCGCGACCTGACGTGTACCACCGCACGACCCGGATCGCGCTCTTTTTGCGCCGCCGCGGCAGTTGAGACAAACTAAATCTCTTTGAGGAGGCTTTGTAGCATGTCTGTCCAGCCCGACCCTGTGACCCGGCAGAACGAGGAAGATCTGGATTGGACCCAGTTGCTCGATGAGTATGATTATGCCCGCCCCCAGCGTGGTGAGCTGCGGGAAGGCTTGATTATGCACATCGAAGAGAGTGGTGTTCTGGTCTCGATTGGCACCAAGCGTGAAGGCGTGATTCCGGCTCAAGATTTGCGCCAAATGGGTGATGATTTCATCAACTCGCTGAAAGTTGGCGATACGGTTCAGGTGTATGTGCAAGAGCCGGAAAACCGCGACGGCGACTTGATCCTCTCGCTTACGATGGTGCAGGTGGCGAAGGACTGGGAAGTAGCCGAGCAGCTCTTCCACGATGGCGGCATCACCCGTTGCAAGGTGATCGGTTTCAACAAGGGCGGTTTGTTGGTGCAATTCAACCGCATCCGCGGCTTTGTGCCGGCGTCGCAGGTGGCGCAGTTGCACGGGCGCACCGCTGCTGATGAGCGGCAGCAGGCGCTGCAAAAGATGGTCAATCAGGAGATTCCGCTGAAGGTGATTGAGGTTGACCGCGAGCGCAACCGGTTGGTGCTCTCTGAGCGGGCGGCAACCCAAGAGTGGCGCAAGGCGCAGAAGCATCGCTTGCTCACCGAATTGCAGCCGGGTGATGTGCTGGTGGGACGGGTCAACCAGCTCACTAATTTCGGCGCGTTTATCGATCTGGGTGGCGCCGATGGCTTGGCCCACATCTCTGAGTTGAGCTGGCAGCGGGTCAATCATCCGCGTGAGGTGCTCCAACCCGGCCAAGAGGTCAAGGTGGTCGTGGTTGAGATCGACCGCGAGCGCGAGCGCATCGGTCTGTCGATCCGCCAGTTGCAGAATAACCCGTGGGAGACGATCGATCAGCGCTATACGCTCGGCCAACTGGTGACCGGCTCGGTGACGAATGTGACGCCGTTTGGCGCCTTTGTGCAAGTGGAAGAGGCGGTTGAGGGCTTGATCCACGCCAGCGAGCTTGACGCCGATCCGCAGACGCAGCCGCGTGATGTGTTGCAACCCGGCCAGATTGTCACCGCTCGCGTGATTAGCCTCGATCGCCAGCGCCAGCGGATGGGCCTGTCACTGCGCCGGATCAACGACAATGAGTCGGCTCCCGCTCTGGCTGAGACCGAGAGCGATCAGCCGGCGCAGGCGTAAGTGCAGCGCGCCGGGTGAGGTGCCTGCTTGAGACGCCACAGTGCCATTTGCAGGCAAGGTAGCGCCAAATAAACAATGGTGTTTCCCAAACCGGCATGGACTCCCATCCGTGCCGGTTTTGTCGTATGATAAGAGGCGGTATACGGTTCGCACGACCAACGAGGAGGTGGGCATGCGATTTCTCTCGGCGGCTGATGTCGCGCAGGCCGTGCCGATGGCAGCAGCGATTGATGCGGTGGAGCAGGCTTTCAGCATGCTTGCGCGCGGCGAAGCTGACATTCCGCTGCGTACCGCCATTGCAACCCCCGCGTATGCCGCGACAACCTTCTTTATGCCCGGGCGACTGGGCGGCGATTCGCCGGCGCTCGGCCTCAAGACCGTCTCAGTCTTTCCGCAGAATATGTATCGCGCCGAACCAACGATCTATGCGCTGGTGACGCTCTTTGATCCGGCGAGCGGGCGACCGCTGGCAGTGCTTGATGGCACGTACCTGACCGCGTTGCGCACCGGTGCGGCGTCGGGGGTGGCGACCCGCTGGCTGGCCCGCC
>NZ_DAOTWH010000358.1:0-28556 GCF_034435895.1 Chloroflexus sp. | reverse complement strand
CGCACCCGAACCGGTCGCCGCGCCACCGCCTGCACCAGCCGCCGCACCCGCACCCGAACCGGCTGAGGCGCCTGCTTTCCGGCGCACCATTCACGTGCCTGCTGGTGAAGGGCTGAGTGAGGTTGATGTTGCTCTCGGCGTAGTCGAGGATTTTCTGAAGGAGCGCCCATGGGTGCCGTGGGTGATTGTCGCTTTCTTGCTCGGCTATTTGCTCGGCCAGCGCCGGTCTGGCTAAAGGCCTGAACGCCGGCCCTGCTCACCGTGCTCCGAGCAGAGAGCAGAGCTGGTGTTCTGCGGGAATAGACGAGGAGGGTGACAAAAGAGTAATTTACAACCCTAGAGGGACGAACAGAGCATTTGGCCGAGTGTAACAATTGATCGCTGTGCGCTGCCTGAAAGCTCGGTGGTGCGCTCCCCCATCCCGCATTAGTGGGAGAGGGCTGGGGGTGAGGAGTGTCAACCCGCGCAGCGGGCTTCGTCCCCTAGCCCGGCCCTGAAGGGCCGGGGTCTGGATTCAGATATTCTGTCCACCCGTAAACTGCCAACCCGGGGAGTTTGAGAGGATCTTAGCTGATTACTATCGTTCCGTCCCGATCTGTAGTTCGCTTCGCAATCAACAAGGAGGTTGGAGAGTGACAACGATTACGGTCACCGTCAACGGCGTTCGCTACACGAGCGAGGTTGAGCCGCGCCTGCTGCTGGTTCATTACCTGCGCGAGCATCTCAATCTGACCGGCACCCATATCGGGTGCGACACGAGCCAGTGCGGCGCCTGCGTCGTTCACATCAATGGGGTCAGTGTCAAGTCTTGTACCATACTGGCCGTTCAGTGTGATGGCGCCGAGATTACGACGATCGAAGGGCTGGCGCATAACGGCCAGCTCCATCCGCTGCAAGAAGGTTTCTGGGAGAAGCACGGTCTCCAGTGCGGCTTCTGCACCCCCGGCATGATCATGGCCGCCGCTGATCTGCTCAAGCGCAACCCTAATCCCACTGATGAAGAGATCCGCCACGGTCTGGAAGGCAACCTCTGCCGCTGCACCGGCTACGAGAACATTGTCCGCGCAGTGCGCTACGCGGCCGAGAAGATGGCTGCGACGCAGGCTGCTGACTAATTCGTCCGGCAACTGTTCACAACGAACCTAGTGAGGAGTCGAGGATGACCGCTACCGAGCTGAAGGAGCGACTGGTTGGGCGGGCGCTGAAGCGCCGGGAAGACCCGAAGCTGATTACCGGCCACGGCAATTATCTCGATGATATTAAGCTGCCCGGTATGCTGCACATCGCGCTGGTGCGCAGCCCCCATGCCCACGCTAAGATCGTTTCGATCGACGCGAGCAAGGCTTTGGCAATGCCCGGCGTGGTCGCCGTCTTTACCGGCAAGGATATGCTCGATATTAATCCGATGCCGGCGGCGTGGCCGGCGGCTGGGGTGAAGAATTATCCGGTGCCGCCGCGCGCGCTGGCGGTCGATAAGGTGGCGCTGGTGGGCGACCCAGTGGCGATGGTGGTGGCTGAAGATCGCTATACCGCTCGCGATGCGGCTGATGCGGTTGAAGTTGAGTACGAACCGCTGCCGGCAGTGGTCGATGCCCGCAAGGCGGTCGAACCCGGCGCACCCCAGATTCACGAGGCGGCGCCGAACAATATCGTGTTTGAGTGGGAGTGCGGCAATAAGGCGGCAGCCGATGCGGCCATCGCTAGCGCCGAGGTGGTGGTGAAAGAGGAGATTATTAACCAGCGCCTGATCCCCACCCCGATGGAGACCCGCGGCTCGATTGCCCGTTACGATGCCCTCACCGGCGAGTGGACGGTCTGGATGACCTCGCAGGCGCCGCACGTCCATCGCTTGCTGCTGACTGCGTTCGTCTTCGGCGTGCCCGAAACCAAGCTGCGTTGCATTGCTCCGAATATTGGCGGCGGTTTCGGCCAGAAGATCTTCTGCTACAACGATATGGCCTTCACCATGTGGGCCGCGCGCAAGCTGGGCCGCCCGGTGAAGTTTGTCGAAGACCGCTCCGAGAATTATAAGTATTCGACCCACGGGCGCGACCATATTACCGAGGCCGAACTGGCCGGCACCCGCGACGGTAAGATTACCGGTCTGCGCGTGAAGACGTGGGCAAATATCGGCGCGTATTTCTCGACGGTCGCAGCCGGCATCCCGACGACCCTCTACGGACGCATTGTGACTGGTGTCTACAAAATTCCGGCAGCGTATGTCCACGTTACCGGCGCGTATACCAACACCGCAATGGTTGATGCCTACCGCGGCGCTGGCCGCCCCGAAGCCAGCTATCTGATCGAGCGCATGGTCGATCGGTTCGCCGCTGAGATCGGGATGGATCCGGCGGAGGTGCGGCGCAAGAATTTCATCCAACCGGAAGACTTCCCCTACGATAACGGGTTGGGGCTGCTGCCCTACGATAGCGGCAACTACGAGCCGGCCTTGAATAAGGCGCTCGAAATCGCTGGCTACGCCGAGTTCCGCAAGCAGCAAGCCGAACTGCGCCAGCAGGGTCGCTACCTCGGCATCGGCATCTCGTCGTATGTTGAGATTTGCGGCATCGCGCCAAGCGCGTGGATGGGTGGCCAAGGTTGGGGCGCTGGTCTTTGGGAAAGCGCCAACGTCCGTGTCCATCTCACCGGCAAGGTGGTGGTGACAACCGGTTCGTTGCCGCACGGGCAAGGGCTCGAGACGACTTTTGCCCAGATCGTGGCCGACGAGCTGGGGGTGCCCTACGAGGATGTCGAAGTGCAATGGGGCGACACCCAAGGCACACCATTCGGCTACGGCACCTACGGTTCGCGCTCGCTAGCCGTCGGCGGGGTGGCGATCAAGCGCAGCGTCGATAAGATTAAAGAGAAGGCGCGCAAGCTGGCCGCTCACCTGTTGGAGGCCAACGAGGCCGACATTGTGTTCGAGAATGGCCGCGCCTATGTCAAAGGTTCACCCGACAAGGGCAAGACGATTGGCGAGCTCGCCGCCGCTGCCGCCGTCGCCTATAACCTGCCCCCCGGCATGGAACCGTTCCTCGACGAGACCAGCTACTACGATCCGCCGAACTGCACCTTTCCCTTCGGCACCCACGTCTGTATCGTTGAGGTCGATCCTGAAACCGGCCACGTCAAGCTGTTGCGCTATATCGCGGTTGACGACTGCGGCAACCAGATCAACCCGCTGATCGTCGAGGGCCAGATCCACGGCGGTATTGCGCAGGGTCTGGCGCAGGCGCTCTACGAAGGCGCGGTCTACGACGAGGATGGCCAGTTGCTGACCGGCACCCTCATGGACTATGCGGTGCCGACGGCGGCGATGGTGCCGCATATCGAGACCGACTATACCGTTACGCCGTCGCCGGTGAATCCGCTCGGCGTAAAGGGGGCCGGCGAGGCGGGCACGATTGCCTCGGCACAGTGCGTGATGAACGCGATTATCGATGCGCTGGCGCCGTTCGGCGTCAAGCATCTGCAGATGCCGGCGACGCCGGAGCGGATTTGGAAGGCAATTCACAAGAAGTAAACGAGTAGAGCGCAGGCGCGGGGCAGGTTTGGCCTGCGCCTGCCGTGACGCATAAGGGAGCAGCCATGATTCCAGCCCCATTTGATTATTATGCGCCAACCAGCCTCGCCGAGGCGCTGACGCTGTTGCAGCAGCACGGCGACGATGCCAAGATTTTGGCCGGCGGTCACTCGCTGTTGCCGGCGATGAAGCTCCGTCTCGCTGCGCCGAGTGTGTTGATCGACATCAACCGGGTGGTGGAACTGCGCGGGATCAAGGTGAACGGGACGGTTGAGATCGGCGCGATGACGACGTGGAGCGCGATCGAGCACCACGCGGCGCTGGCCAAGGCCTGCCCGGCGATGGCCGATGCGGTCGGCTTGATTGGTGACATTCAGGTGCGCAACCGCGGCACGATCGGCGGTTCGCTGGCCCACGCCGACCCTGCCGCCGATATGCCGGCGGTGGCGCTCGCCGTCGATGCCCAGATTCACGTCGAAGGCCCCAACGGCCCGCGCGCGATTGCCGCCGCTGATTTCTTCACCGGTATGCTCAGCACGGCCCTCGAACCGGGTGAGATCATTACCGCGATCACGTTCAACAGCCACGGCCCCGGTGAAGGATCGGCCTACGCCAAGTTTCCCCATCCAGCTAGCCGCTACGCCATCGTTGGCGCAGCAGCTTATGTCAAATTAGAGAACGGGCAGGTGACGGCGTGCCGGGTGGCGATCACTGGCGCCGGTCCCAAAGCCGAACGCCAGCCTGCTGTCGAGCAGGCGCTGATCGGCGCCGACGGCAGCGCCGATGCGGTAGCCGCCGCCGCGGCCCACGCCGGCGAAGGCATGGAGATGCTTGGCGACATCCACGCCAGCGCAGAGTACCGGCGGGCGATGTGCAAGGTCTATGCCAAGCGCGCCTTGCTCAAGGCGATCGAGCGGGCTCGGTAGGGCGATAACTAGCAGAAATTGAGGAGCGCAGCAGGCAAGGGCGGGTTTGTAACCCGCCCTTGCGACTCATAACTTCTGCTAGCGTAGTACAATCATCGTACCCGCTGAAATGAAGGATTGGCCAGGTATGACATTCGCTCACGTGCCAAACCCAATTGCCGTTATCGCCCAACAGTATCCCGCGATCCAGCTTGTCTACTTGTTTGGGTCGCGTGTCACTGGATCAATCGGGCCGATGAGCGATACCGATCTCGCAATCTTGCTCGATCACACAGCCTCAGTGCCGGCATTGCGCGTCGAGCTCACACAACGCTTGGCTGAGGCGCTTCAGAGTGATCAGCTTGATCTGGTTATCTTGAACCAAGCGCCGATTGAATTCGCGTACAGCGTTATTGCTGAGGGCATTGCATTATACCAGCGTTCAATGCTTGAACGAGTTGAATACGAAGCGAAGATTTTAAGCCAATACTGCGATTATCTACCCGTCTTGCGCGCCCAATCCCGCGCGATTATCGATGGAGCCGGTGATGAGCGTCGAATTCAGCGGTATCGAGCGGCGTTTAGACGAACTCAACGAACGCTTGGCGCGCTTGACACCACTCTGTGAACGTCCGCGTTCAGATTTTGACTGCGATCCGTATCTGCGTGACATCGCGGAGCGTAATCTTGAAGTGGCCGCGCAATGTTGCCTCGATATCTGCCACCGGATTATAGCGCTTGAAGGAGCGCGTAAACCGCGTGATTATCGCGATGCCATTCTTAGGATGGGTGAGCTTGGTGTACTTCCTCCCGATTTTGCCACCCAATTAGCGCCGATTGCTGGCTTTTGCAACATTTTAATCCACGAATATTTATTAATTGACTGGGACGAAGTTTATCAAAATCTCGATGATTTACATCAATTCGTCGCCTATATTCGCGCATGGTTACAGCAACGCAATGCAGTTGAGTAAACAATCCCCCGCGCACCGGCACAGTGCGCGGAGGTTCGATGTTTCAATGGCGACCGTTATACCTTCCTAAAGTAGACAATCGCCTTGTTACCGGATTGCAACCCTTCCATTGTCAGCGCATAGAGACCCCGCGGCACATTAGGGCTCAACTGAAGTTTTCCAAGGAACGTGCCATCAGGTTGAGCCTCATCGCCGCCAGTAATCGGCAATCCTACCACCTCGCCGGTCGCCATAAAGGTGACGTAGGCGCCAAGCCGTTCACCGGGAGTAAAGCCATACCCCAGCACGGTGACAACGGCCGTGGTATTCCCCTGAATACAAGCTGGGTCAATGAAAGCATTTACCGGTGGCGGAATATTGGCGCACGGATCAGCCGACGGCGGGGTTGGCCGCGGCGTAGGTTGCGGCGCAAACGCCTCACGGCCCAACAAGCCCAGCAGCACCACATCCGGCCCAAGCCGAGAATGCAGCTCGAAGCGCGCCCGCTCGAACCACTGCGTCAGCACTGTATCGCCCGACGAGTTGGTCTCGACCCGCGCTTCGGTCAACGGTAACCCGAATAGGGCCAAGCTCTCGGCCTCGCTGAAACCGCGCCGGCCATCGAACTCAAGGCCATACGATTGCCAGTAGCGTAAGAAGGCATCGCACACCAGATGTCCGGTCTGGGCAAAATAGCGGCAACCGGCCTGCTGCGTCGTTGGCGCTTTCGGTTCGTTCTGTCATGGCGTGCCGCGCCGCTGCAGCAGCTCATCGCCCAACCGGCCCAACAGCACGTCATAAGGACGCGCATTCTCTGGGTGCAGCTCGAAGCGGTTGCGCTCGAAGATTTGCACCAGCCGCGCCTTACCTTCTACATCTTGCTGGAAAGCAGGCGTAATCGGGAAGCCAAACACCGGCAAACCGCCGTTCTTTTGCCAGTATTCGGCAAACCGTCCCTCAATGCAATCCGGCACTTCATTGAAACAGATCCGGTTCTGCGCCTGCGCGGGTGCTGCCGGCATCAGCGCTGCCAGCAGCATTGCCACAACGACCATCACGAACAAGTGCTGCCAGCATGACTTCATAAGAAACCTCCCTGATACTGTTCTAGCCAACGATTAAGAGAGGATCGGTAACAAAATTATATAAATTTCAATATTAATAGACAATATGAAATTTAATAATTTCAAGTTAACAAATTTTATTTGTTTTTACCAAACAAAATTTGTGATTTTACTTTTAAACTAATTATTAATAACCGCTTCTCAAAACTCTTTTCACTACACTCCTATACGCCCATTGGCGCTCGTGAAGCATTCAGCCGCCAGCACCGTCCCAGCCCAAACGAACACTAACTTTGACACCAAAACCCCCGCGCGCCGGTCACACTACGCGGGGGTTAGCGAGGACGGATCGTGAACCTAATCAGCGACCGTCTTCAATAACTTTGAAGAACAAGACGGCTTTATGGCCGGACTGCAAGCCTTCGATCGTGAAAGCGTAGAGACCCGGCGCCAAACCTTCTGGATAGTAGTTCATAACGACAAAACCCGGAAATCCCTCGTCTTCGTTGTTGGCCCGTAGCTCCCCGCCGGAGAACTCTAAACCGATGTTCGCACCAGTATCAGTCAATGTCAGAGTGATAGCAACCGGTTCGCCGTAACGAAAACCAGACGCCATGAGCAAGATATATCACCCACTCAGCTCTGCCACTGTGATGCAGTTTGGACTGACGTAGCCATTAACCGGCTCCGGCATATCAGCGCAGCGCGGGTCTATCTGCGGTTCGATCTGCGGCTCGAATGCCTCCCGCCCTAGCAACCCCAACAGCACCACATCCGGCCCAAGATTGGTATGCAACTCGAAGCGCGCCCGCTCAAACCACTGCGTCAGCACCGTATCGCCCGACGAGTTGGTTTCGATCCGCGCTTCGGTCAACGGCAAGCCGAATAGGGCCAAGCTCTCGGCCTCGCTAAAGCCGCGCTTGCCATCAAACTCCAAGCCGTGCGACTGCCAATAGCGCAAGAAGGCATCGCACACCAGATGTTCGGTCTGGGCAAAATAGCGGCAACCGGCCTACTGCGTCGTAGACGCTTTCGGCTCCTCCTGCCACGGCGTGCCGCGCCATTGCAACAGCTCATCACTCAGCCGGCCCAACAACACATCATAGGGACGCGCATTCTCTGGGTGCAGCTCGAAGCAGTTGCGCTCAAAGATTTGCACTAGCCGCACTTTGCCTTCCACCTCCTGCTCGAAGGCGGGAGTAATCGGAAAGCCAAACACCGGCAAGCCGCCGTTCTACTGCCAAAATTCGGCAAACCGGCCTTCAATGCAATCCGGCACTTCATTGAAACAGATTCGATCCTGCGCCTGCGCGGGTGCTGCCGGCATCAGCGCCGCCAGCAACGTTGCCATCATCGCCATCGCGAACAGGCGTCCCCAACGCGACCTCATGCCTAGCCTCCAGTAGGGTTGCAACTCAAGCGAAACCAGTGACCGGCAGGCTTTACAATACACTATCTTTGATAAAATACAATGCAGCCCAAATATATATTTATACACATTGCGAATCAAGTTTTAAAATTTGGACTTTTTATAGTTGATATCATTAGTTTACCATCGCCGCACAGTCGCTCCCACATCACGCACTCTTTAGCGTAATCTGCTTACCTTAGGCATATTCAAATGCGAAGCGGGATGGACGCTACCTTGATGGCAAGTATCCATCCCGCCTTATGCACTGAAACATCGCTAGCTAACGTGAACAGGGGTAGCGCAAATGCGCTGCTCCTTCCTACAAATCATCACTTCGCCCGGCTTTGCATGCGCGCCAATTCCTCTTCAACCACCGATTCATCAAGCTTCTTGAAGAGCGGCTGGGGCTGGCGCAAGGCCTGCCCCACCGGCAAGGCCGACGGTTCCCACCGCCCAACCCACTGGTCGTAGTCGCCGGTGAGCACACGGTGGGTGCGGCCATCGGCTTCGGTCACGTCTTGGAAGCGGAGCGGCCCAGCGATGTTGCCGTCATAGCCCAAATACTCGTGCAGGCGCTGGCTTGAGAAGGGCAAGAAGGGGGTAAAGATGATCTTGAGCGTATCAACGCAACGCAACGCGACGTACCAGATCGTCGCCGCGCGCTCGCGATCGCTCTTGATCACCTTCCACGGCTCTTGCTCGCTCAGGTAGATATTGACTTGGGCCGCCAATCGCATCGCTTCGCTCAACGCAGCTTTGAACCGCGCCGCTGCCAGCAATTCGCCCACCGTCTCGATCCCGCCGGTCACTTCAGCCAACACCTGCTCATCAGCCACAGTCAGCGGGCCGGGTTGCGGTACGCTGCCAAAGTTCTTGTAGACGTTGCTAAGCGTGCGGTTGACCAGATTGCCCCACGTCGCCACCAATTCGTCGTTGTTGCGCCGCACAAACTCAGCCCACGTGAAATCGGTGTCTTGATTTTCCGGCCCGGCGATGGTCAGGAAGTAGCGCAGCGCATCGGCGTCATAGCGGCTGAGAAAATCGTTGACGTAGATCACAATCCCGCGCGAACTCGAAAACTTCTTACCCTCCATGGTCAAAAATTCGCTCGACACGACGTTGTAGGGCAGTTGCAGCGGGATGCCATCGTATTTTCCACCCGGATTGACGCCGAACTGGCCGCCCGCGCCATAGCCGAGCAGCATCGCCGGCCAGATCACGGTGTGAAAGACGATGTTGTCTTTGCCCATGAAGTAGAAGTGTCGTGAATCAGGGTTTTGCCACCATTCCCGCCACGCATCCGGCTCGCCGCGGTTGATCGCCCACTCGATGCTGGCCGAGAGATAGCCGATTACGGCATCGAACCAGACGTAAATCTTTTTGTCGTCACGGTTGGCGTATTCGGGCAGCGGGATTGGCACGCCCCACTCAAGATCACGGGTAATCGCGCGCGGCTTGAGGTCTTTGAGGAAGTTGAGCGAGAAGTTGCGCACGTTGGGCCGCCAGTGGCTTTGCTGGTCGATCCACGTGCGCAACTGCTCGGCAAAGGCCGGCAGGTCGAGAAAGAAGTGCTCGGTCGGCTTGAACACCGGCGGCTGGCTATCAACCTTCGAGCGCGGGTTGATCAAGTCGGTCGGATCGAGCTGGCTGCCGCAGTTATCGCACTGATCGCCGCGCGCTTCATCGTACCCGCAGAGCGGGCACGTCCCCTCAATGTAGCGGTCGGGCAACGTGCGCCCGGTCGTCGCCGAGAATGCGCCTAACGTCTCTTGGCGAATGATGTAGCCGCGTTCGTACAGGGTGCGGAAGATATCTTGCGTCACCGCATAATGGTTGGCCGTGGTGGTGCGGGTAAAGGTATCGTAGCTTAGCCCCAGATGGTACAGGTCATCGCCGATAATCTTGTTGTAGCGATCAGCGATCGCTTGCGGCGTTGTCCCCTCTTTATCGGCCACCAGCGTGATCGGCGTCCCATGCTCATCGGTGCCCGAAATCATCAGGACGTGATTGCCCCGCAACCGGTGATACCGGGCAAAAATATCGGCTGGCACGCCAAACCCGGCCACGTGGCCGATATGGCGCGGCCCATTGGCATACGGCCACGCTACCGCAACTAAAATATGCTCAGGCATAATCGCACCTCAATAAGCCTCAAACTGAACAGTTATCTGGCGCAACAACCTGCAATCGAGCAGAACCAACCACCCACAAGGAACACAACTGAGATTCGAAGAGGAGAAATGGCGGTTAGCCCGCCATAAAGCCACGGGCAGTGAGGCGTAGACCGGGCCAGTGGATCGGTCGAAAAGCGCAGCGAACCGAATTGTTTGCCAAACTGCGATTCATGCGAACTCCGCGCGCGTCAAGCGTAGCAAGATGTAGTATAACACAGCCGATAGTTGCAGATAGCGCCAGATTCGCATATTATAAGCATCTGAAGCCGTTGTGACTGAGGTTGCTCATGCAAACAACATTCAATCAGATATCGCCACCCTTAGCGATTGGTCTCATCGTTCTCGGTCTCATCATCATTCTGCTGGTAGTGGTGCTCATTCGCCGGCGGCGCGCTGCCAATCAGACGCCACCGACTCCTGAGATTCCGCCGGCAACCACCATTGACTATACCGCTGTGCCGCTCGCAGAGCCGCAGAGTTGGCAAGATCGGCTGCGCAATCTTTCGTTGGCGGCAAAGATTCTCTTCGTGCTCATTCCCATCTTGCTTTGTTTGGGAATGGGCGTGCTCGTATTGAGCCTCAACAATGACAACGTTGCCGAGCCGCCGCCGACCCCCACCCCTTCACCAGTGCCAATCACGCTCACGATTGAAGATGCCACTGTCGTGCGGGCCGAGCCACCGACGATCAATGTCCGAGTGCGCAGCACCGGCCTTGCCGATGAGACCGAGTTGCAAGTGGAATTGCGCGCCGATGGCCAATCGTTGCGCTGGTTCGATCCGGCCCAGACGATCCGCATCCGGCGTGATCGCGGCGATCTGCGGGCAGCGAAGCTGGCCGATGGCGACGCCACGCCAGCCGGCCCCCGCTACACGGTGGTGGTCAGCGCCGCTGACGGCAGCGTCAGCGCCGAGGCCGAGTTGGCGATTCCGGAACGGTTTGCAGCAGCATTTTACGGTGAAGTCGCCGCAGCGCCAACAGTGACTCCAACGGCAACGCCAGCCCCGGTTGGTCAAATCACCCCAACCCCGCCGCCAACGCCCACGGCCACCCCAACGCCGGCGTTGCCCACCGGCCAGCCAGTGGCGGTCACAAACGGCGGCAATGTGCGCAAACTACCCTTCCCCGGCATCAATAACGTCATCGGCGGGATCAATGCTGGCGAACAAGTGCAGATCCTTGCCCGCACCCCCAACGCAGAGTGGTACTACGTCCGCACCGTCCGCGATGAAATTGGCTGGGTCAGCCGTACCCTAATCGCAGTCACCGATCTGATCGCCGCCGAAACGCCAGTGGCAAATGTGGTGACGGCCTTTGTCAGCGGCCCAGTCTATTTAGCCGCCGATCCCGCGAGCGCCCAAATCGATCGGGTCGAACGGAACGAAGTCGTTGAGCTGCTCGCGCGCACCGCCGACGGCTCGTGGTACCGGGTGCTGAACGTTCGCGACAAAGAAGGTTGGGTACCAGCAAATCTGCTCGGTATTCCTGATGATGTCGCCAAGCAAGTGCCGGTCGCGCAATGAGCAGGTTTGATCTCCAACAACCGCTGGCTGAGCTGCCGCTGCTCTTTTTCGATGTCGAAACAACTGGTCTCGACATCCGTGATGGCCATCGGGTCTGCGAATTAGCAATGCTGCGCCGCGAGAGTGGCGCCGAAACTGACCGGATCGAAACCTTGCTCAACCCAGAGCGCGATCTCGATCCGCAAGCGGCGCAAATCAATGGTCTGCGTGCCGAGGATTTGCTCATTGCGCCGCGATTTGCCGATATTGCCGGCCACGTGGTGCAGCTTAGCCAAGACGCGGTGCGGGTGGCGCATAACCTGCCGTTCGACGAGACCTTTCTCAATATGGAACTGGCGCGGGCCGGGTATCCGCCACTGACTGGCCCGGCGCTTGATACGCTTGAGCTGGCGCGCCGGCTCGGTATTCGGCGCGGTTCGCTCAGCCTTGGCGCGCTGGCCAATGCCTTTGGCTTGCCAACGCCAACCCACCGGTCAATGGACGATGTGTTGACGCTGAACGCCCTCTTCGATCAGCTCGTCGCCAAGATGGCCGCTTATGGCGTCACCACCCTTGGCGACGCGCTCCGCTTTGCCCGCGGCCTCCTCCCCGGCCAGCCCGAACCGGAAGCGCCACTGCCATTGGCCGAAGCGCTGGCGAGCGGCAGCACCTTGCGTATCATCTACACCTCAAACAGCAGTCCCCAACCAACCGAACGGCGCATTCGACCGCTAGAATTGGTGGTTGAGCCCAGTGGCCTCAGCATCCGCGCCTTCTGCTACCTGCGCCACGATATTCGCAATTTTTTGCTTGCCAAAATTAGCGCCTATTTGCCCGATTCTCCTGCCGAATCAGACCAAAGAAGGGGTTGACTCTGGCGCGCAAAAAGTGCTATAGTACCTTCAGTTACGTCTAATTGGGGTGCCACGTCTGCGTCCCTCCATCGCAATGACAGCTTGGGGTTTGAGGGCATTCTCTCAACCCCATCTCTTTGCCAAAGCATAACGGAGAGCGCGACGTGTAAGGCCCGGCGTTTCAGACAGGTCGCTGAGGCCTTTCAGTTTTCCTATGGCTCGTCGAGCCAGACAGTTGCAGCAGCCCGCCGTCGCCACGACGGCCTAGTGATGGTCGTCACCACCGGTCTGACGCCATCAACCGAGCACTGGTTGAACGATGTTGAGCAAAGCTACACCGGAGTCAGAGGCGATGATCGAGCAACTGCTCGCCGCAGCACGGGTGCGCGGGTATATTACCCACGCCGACATTCTTGCCACCTTTCCTCACCCTGAGCACGACATTGCCGAGATTGATCAGCTTTATGCAATGCTGCAAGCCGAGGGGATCAAAGTCATCGAGTCAACTGATGAGCTGGAAGGGCCGACTGATTTTGAACCAGATGTAGAGCATGAATTAATTGCCGAATTGCCCGATCTCGGTGATATTGCCTTTGATGACCCAGTGCGGATGTATTTACAAGAGATTGGGCAAGTACCGCTCCTGACCGCCGAGCAAGAGGTTGAATTAGCCAAAGCGATGGAGGCCGGCGCTGCAGCTCGCCAACGGCTCGATCGCGAAGAGTATGCTTCTGCCCGCGAACGTTTTGAATTGGAACGCGCCGTCCAGCAAGGGCAAGATGCGCGCCATCACTTGATCCAAGCCAATTTGCGGCTCGTTGTGAGCATTGCCAAGAAATACACCTCGTATGGCCTGACGATGATGGATCTGGTGCAAGAGGGCAATATTGGCCTGATGCGGGCAGTTGAAAAGTTTGACTACAAGAAGGGCCACAAGTTCAGCACCTACGCGACGTGGTGGATCCGGCAGGCGATTACCCGCGCTATCGCCGATCAGAGCCGCACCATTCGCTTGCCGGTTCACATGGGTGAAGCGATTAGCCAAGTTAAGCGCACCTCGCATCGCCTCCAGCAGACGATGCAACGCGAGCCGACCCCGGAAGAGATTGCCGATGCGATGGGCATTTCGGCAGGCAAGGTGCGCCGCACGCTCGAAGCCAGCATGCACCCGCTGTCACTAGAAATGCCGGTCGGCCAAGAGGGCGAAGGCCGCATGGGTGATTTTATCGAAGACGATCGCATCTTGACTCCGGCTGAAGCGGCGGCAGCCTCATTGCTGCGCGAACAGCTTGAAGAGGTGCTGATGAAGCTGCCTGAGCGCGAGCGCAAGATTATCCAGTTGCGCTACGGTCTCAAGGATGGCCGCTACCGCACCCTCGAAGAGGTTGGGATCGAGTTTGGCATCACCCGCGAGCGCATCCGCCAAATCGAAGCAGTTGCGTTGCGCAAGCTCCGCCACCCGCATCTCGGCAAAAAGTTGCGCGGCTATCTCGATTAAGCAGGTCTTTATCCGGTATAGCCGCCCCCGTGAAGCTCACGGGGGCGGTTGGTTTGTGTTTCGCTGTGCTGATGAAAGAACATGACTGCTATGCATCGCCTTGATGAATCGCAACGACCCTTTGATGTGGCGCTGGTCGTTATCGCTGCGCTGACGTGGGGAACGATCGGGGTGGCCGTAGGCTGGCTCTACCGCGTTGCTGAAACCAACTCGCTCTCAATTGGCTTCTTGCGGCTGCTGCTCTCGGCGCCGGTGTTGCTCATCACTGCCCGTCTGCTCGCCGGCCCGCAAGCGTTTCGCATCCAACCGCGCCATCGCTGGACGCTGGCCCTGATCGGGGGCGCGTTTGCCGGGTATCAGGTCGCCTACTTCGCCGCCATTCCCTATCTCGGTGTAGCGGCGGCGGTCTTGATCAACATCTGTAGCGCGCCGATCTTTACCGCCTTGTTAGCGCGCGCCTTTCTCGGCGAGCGGCTGCGACCGAGCACGTGGCTAGCGGTTGGCGGCGCTGTGATCGGCGCAGGGTTGCTGGTCGGCGGCGCGCCACAGGTGCATTCAACCGCTGATTTGTTGATCGGCGCGGCGCTGGCCCTCACTGCCGGCTTCTCGTACAGTCTGGTCGTGCTCGGCGCCCGCCTGATCACTGCCAATTACCATCCGGTGGTGCCGGTGGCCTTATCGTTTGCGCTTGGCGCGCTCTTGCTCTTGCCCGCCGCCCTCACCACCGGCTTGGCAATCGATTATCCGCCGTTGGGCTGGTTGGTGTTGATCTATCTCAGCATTGTGCCGACGGCCTTGGCCTACGCGCTCTATGTGCGCGGGATGCGCAGCGTGCGCGCTACGACCGCAGCCACGATCACGCTGCTCGAACCGCTCGGTTCGGCGCTCTTGGCTATTCTCCTGCTCGGCGAACGATTCACCGCCACCGGTATGGTGGGTGCTGCCTTGCTGATTGCCAGCATCGTGGTCATTGCCCGGCGGTAGGGACGATGCCCGTATCGTCCCGCTTAATCCGCCGAATGGCGCGCGTCATTATTGACCGGATTGCTAGGCGTCACAAACGCCTTGAGCGTATCAATCGGCAAGGGGAAGATAATCGTGCTGTTCTTCTCGGTAGCGATTTCGGTCAAGGTTTGCAGATAGCGTAATTGCAACGTCACCGGCTCGCTGGCCAGCACCTTTGCGGCTTCGGCCAGCGTGCGCGACGCTTGCAACTCACCATCGGCGTGGATGAGCTTGGCCCGCTTTTCGCGCTCGGCTTCAGCTTGGCGGGCCATCGCCCGCTGCATGTTCTGCGGCAGCTCGACATCTTTCACTTCCACGATCGTCACCTTGATCCCCCACGGCTCGGTCTGCTCATCGATAATCTGTTGCAGCTTCTGATTAATCTTCTCGCGCTGCGCTAACAGCTCATCGAGTTCGACTTGGCCAACCACGCTCCGCAGCGTCGTCTGCGCGATCTGCATCGTGGCCCGGATGTAGTCCATGACCTTGGTCACGGCCCAGTTGGGATTGATCACTTGGAAGTAGAGCACCGCGTTGACCTTGATCGTCACGTTATCGAGCGTGATCACCTCTTGCACTGGCACGTCCATCGTGATGACACGCATATCGACCCGCACCATGCGCTCGAAGATCGGGATCACGAAGAAGATTCCCGGCCCGCGCGGCCCCATCAACCGGCCTAACCGGAAGATCACACCGCGCTCATATTCCGGCACAATCTTGATCGCCGAGAGCAAGATCATCAACGCGATAAAGGCCAACACCGCCAGACAGGCCAAGAGGAAAAATGTGACACCACTCATGCCATAACCCCTTTCCGTAACAATATTTCTGAGCGGCGAACGGTTGCGCGCCGCTACGACGATGGCAACGATAATTCAGACGGCTCCAGCCGCCGGACGGTCAGCCGCAGCGCGTAAATCCCGGTCACCCGCACAAACTCGCCCTCTTCAGCAGTGCCGTTTTCGCACACTGCCCGCCAGAGCGCGCCCTCTACAAATACCATTCCTTCTGGATCGAGGCGCTTACGCACCTCGGCCAGCCGCCCAATCAACCCTTCTTGGCCGGTGGTCACTGGCCGGCTACGCGAGCGTAACGCCAGCCACACCCCAGTTATTGCGAAGATCGCGATCAGCACTGCCACCACAATGATCACCCACAACGCCACCGCAACTCCGGGCGCCTGTGTTGCATCGAACAGCGTTAATGCGCTGGCGATCATGACTCCCACCCCAATCACGGTCAGGGTTCCATGCGACGGAACGAAGAGATCGGCTGCGACTAACCCAAAGGCGATCAGGATTCCAATTACGCTCAGCCATTGTACCGGCAGCGCGATCATCCCAATAATGGCGCCCACCAGCAGCAATACGCCCAAGCCGGCCAGAATGCCGACCGTGGGGCTGAGAAACTCGGCGTAGAAGGCCAGACCGGCCATAATCAGCAGGATAAAGACGATGGTTGGGTTGGCCAAGACTAACAACGCCGCTTCAAGCAGATTCACCTCAACCACCAAAGGGCGGCTGCCAAGGGTTGCGAGGACGACTTGCGATCCATCGGCCAGCATCACTGCGCGACCTTCCAGTCGTTGCAACAATTCGGTGCGATCACGGGCCACGAAATCAATGAACGGCGGATTCGCCTCAATCGCCTGCGCGGCAGTTGCGATAAAACCGCTACGTAGCGCCGTTTCAGCCCAATCGACATTCCGGTTGCGGGCCGCACCCCACGCTTCAAATTGTTGCAATTGTTCACCCAGCAGCAAATCCTGCGTCGCCTCACCAACACCCATCGTTGGCACAAATAACGGCGCAGCAATCCCAAACCGGCTATCCGGCGCCATCGCCGCCACATGCGCCGCTGGCAACAACCACGAGCCAGCCGCGCCAGCGTCATGTCCAGCAGGACTGATATAGACGACCACCGGCACCCGCGCCGCAGCAATATCGTTCGCCAACGCGCGCGCCTCTTGCAACACCGCGCCGCGCGAAGTCAACTGAATGATCAACGCTTGTGCCTGCGCCGCTTCCGCCTCACGCAAAGCGCGGCGAATATAGCCGGCGGCATAACTGCTCAACACGCCATCGTACTCAACCATATAGACTGGCCGCACTGACTGGGCCGTAACCCCGGAAACTAGCCACAGCCACAGCATGCCAAACAGCAACGCCCGGCTTACCAGCGTTGTGATGTGGACAAGAAACGGTGGCTTGCGATAACCCACTTGGAAGAGCAGATCGAAGATTCGCATAGTGTGTATGGACGCAATATAATGGCGACACTGCCATCATACCGCGTTTAGCAAGGTTGTCAACGAACAAACCCATCGCGGAACGAACCAACCAATCATTCGTTTATTCGTTCCCCCATTCGTTGTCACCTCGCACAATAAATCGTTTGATCCGGCGTTCGAGCTCGGCCCGCGGCAACATCACCCGCCGGCCACACGTTTCGCAGTGCAAGCCAATATCAGCGCCAAGCCGCACAATCTGCCACGTATCGCCGCCACAGGCATGCGGCTTGCGTAACTGCACCACATCGTTCAGATAGAGCGGAATCGGCGGCGACATGCTACTGTCCATCACTGCGCGCTTTAGCTGCCGCCCACCATGCCATCATTTCGGCGAGCGTGCAATTACGCAACTCTCGTCCGCTTTCGGCAGCCATTTGCTCGACCACTTGGAAGCGTCGCTTGTAGCGCGCATTGGCTTCCCGCAAGGCAGTTTCGGCGTCAATATGCAACCAATGGGCCAGCGTGGCGATAGCAAACAACAGATCGCCGGTTTCGGCCATCTGTGCGGCTGGTTCGCTGGCCTCCCGCAGTTCAGCTAGCTCTTCGGCGACTTTCGCCCACACTTGATCGATCGTTTCCCACGTAAACCCGGCCCGGATCGCTTTCCGCGCCAATGCTTGGGCAGCGGCCAAGGCCGGCAAAGCTGCCGGCACGCCATCGAGCGCGCTCGCCCGCGTCTTGCCCTTGGCCGCCAGCTCTTGGGCCTTGAGCGAATCCCAGTTCCGCAACACCTGCCCGGCATCAGCGACATCGGTTGTGCCAAACACGTGGGGGTGGCGGAAGACGAGCTTATCGGCAATGTGCTGTACCACGTCTTCGAGCGAAAAGTGACCGGCTTGGCGCGCCATCTCGCTATGCACGGCGACTTGCAACAAGACATCGCCTAACTCTTCGCGTAGCAACGCCATATCGCCGGCATCGAGCGCCTCTAGCGCCTCGTAAACCTCTTCGAGCAAGGCGTTGCGCAAGGTCTGATGGGTTTGGCGCACATCCCACGGGCAACCGTCGGGGCCAAGCAAGCGTGTGATCACCCAGCGTAGGCGATCAAGGCCGCGCCGGTCATCCTCGATCGCCAGCGCCGGCACGATCAGGGCCAGTGCCGACGCCGGCGGCAAGACCGTTGTCGCCAACTCTGCCAATACCAACGGCACGACGCGCTCATCTGGCTCCAGCACCAGTGTCAGCGGATGGTGCGGCGGATAGCGTTCCAGCAATAGTGACGCCAGCGCCGGCAGATCAAACGCGGCAGCCTCACCCCACAGCAAGGCCAGCGCATGCGGAGCGAGCGGGTAGGGTACCCGCGGCGGGTGATACGAACCCACGCCCTGCTGTTCAACCCATGGCGCTACCTTGGTCGCTACCGGCGCCACTGGCGGCTGCAGCAGCCGCTCGACGGCCCACACCTGCATTGCCGCCGGGGCGATCAAACCCCGCGCCAGCGCCGCGTTCAGCAAGGCGGTCAACGCGGCGCTCATGGCGTTTCAGGGAACGGGATCGGCAGCGCGTTGGGGTCGAAACCGGCGGCAATCTGCAACTCACCGCTCTGCTCGGCCTGCCGGCGCAACGCTTCGTACCACGGCACAAAGGTCTCTTGGTAGAACTGGCCGGCATTCTGGCGCGTGCGCAGTTGTTCAAACGAGTCGAACGGGCGTTGCAATTCGCGTTCGAGCACCTCGACGACATGAAAACCGAAGTCGGTTTGCACAATCTGGGGGGTATTCAGCGGTATCGTAAAAATAGCTTCTTCAAACTGCGGCACAAAATCGCCGCGGGTCGCCCACCCCAAATCGCCGCCGTTGGCCGCCGAACCGTTATCGCGCGAGCGGGTCGCCGCCAGCGTGGCAAAATCGGCGCCGGCCTGCAGCTCGGCCAAAATCGCCTGCGCCGTCGCTTCATCACTCACTAAAATATGGCGGGCGCGGGCCATATCGGCGCGGGTATTGCGCGCAATCACTTCAAACACGATCTGCTCGCGCACCAGTGTACTGCGTAGTTCATTCGCCTCAACCGGATCGGCATCAGCCGGCAACCGGCTAAACACCGCCTCATCAAGCGCCGCCGGGTCAACACCGATGCCATGCTGGCGGGCATACGTCAGCAGCAACTCGTTTTGGATCATCTGTTCAAAAATCTGCCGGCGTAAGTCGTTATCTACCACGATTTGTTCAATCTGCTCGCGGGTCTGGCCGGCAGCCAGCGCATTGGCGACGCCATCGCCAATTGCCCGCTTGATTTCGGTATTCACATCGGCTACAGTATAAACCTGCGAACCTAACCGAAACGCGACCGGCGAGCCGGCATCTTCCCACTGGCGGCCATTCGCTACGCTCTGGCACCCCGCCAGCAGCAACAGAGCAAACAACCATATCAGGCGACGCATTATTGTATTCTCCGCATATCAAGCCAGTACGAGCACAGCGCTGCTGCGCCCATTGCGCTCATTTTAGCCATCCAGTACGGGCACAGCGGCGCTGTGACCCTTCGTTCCGCCCTATCGCTCCCGCTCGTTCCCCGATTCATTCAGCGACAAGATCGCCATAAAGGCCTCTTGCGGAATCTCAACGCTGCCGACCATCTTCATGCGCTTCTTGCCCTCTTTCTGCTTTTCGAGCAGCTTGCGCTTGCGGGTCACGTCACCGCCGTAACACTTAGCCAACACATCTTTGCGCATAGCACGGATGGTCTCGCGGGCAATGATTTTCGAGCCGATTGCTGCCTGAATCGGCACTTCAAACATCTGGCGCGGGATCAATTGGCGCAGCCGTTCCACCAGATCGCGCCCGCGTTGATAGGCAAAATCGCGATGCACGATCAGCGACAACGCATCGACCGGCTGGCCGTTGACCAAAATATCGAGCTTGACCAGATCGGCCTCTTGGTAGCCGGCCAGATGGTAATCAAGCGAAGCGTAGCCTTGCGTGCGGCTCTTGAGTTGATCGTAGAAATCGATCACAATCTCGGCCAACGGCATACGGTACTTCAAGAGCACCCGCGTCGGGTCGAGATAATCCATACTGAGAAAGACGCCGCGGCGGGTCGTCACCAGATCCATAATCGTGCCGATGTAGCGCACCGGCGCGATCACGCTAATCTCGACCACCGGCTCTTCGATCGCCTCGATCCGCGACAGATCGGGCATCTCGGAGGGGTTGGCGACCGTAACAATCTCGCCGTCGGACAGCAAGACCTGATACTCCACTGAGGGCGCGGTAATCAGCAGATCGAGCTTATACTCACGTTCGAGCCGCTCGCGGACAATCTCCATGTGGAGCAGGCCGAGGAAGCCGCAGCGAAAGCCAAAGCCGAGCGCCGCCGAGCTTTCGGGTTGGAACGAGAGGGCGGCATCGTTGAGTTTGAGCCGTTCGAGCGCCTCGCGCAACTCAGGGTAGGCGTTTGAGTCGATCGGGTAGAGACCGGCAAACACCATCGGCTTGGCCGGACGATAACCGGGGAGCGGTTCGCTAGCCGGATTCTCGGCCAGCGTGATCGTATCGCCAACTTGACAATCGGCTACGCTTTTGAGGCCGGTGGCGATATAGCCGACCTCGCCGGCGACCAGCTCGTTCAGCGGGGTCATCGCCGGGCGGAAGATACCGAGTTCAAGCGTTTCGGCTTGGGCGCCGGTCCCCATAAATCGCACCCGGTCACGGCTGGTAAAGACGCCATCAACCACCCGCACATAGGCGATCACACCTTTGTACGGATCGTAGTGCGAGTCGAAGATCAAGGCGCGGGCCGGTTGCTGGCGCTGGCCGCGCGGCGGCGGGATGCGCTTGACAATCGCTTCAAGAATCTCCGGCACGCCGATACCCTCCTTGGCCGAGGCAAGGATGGCCTCTTCGGCAGGGATGCCGATCACCGACTCGATCTCTTGCGCGACCTCTTCGGGGTGTGCGCCGGGCAGATCGATCTTGTTGACGACTGGAATAATCACCAAATCATTTTCCAGCGCCAGATAGGTGTTGGCGAGGGTTTGGGCCTCGATGCCTTGCGAGGCGTCAACGACCAGTAGCGCACCTTCGCAGGCGGCCAGCGACCGGTTGACCTCATAGCTAAAATCGACATGGCCGGGGGTGTCAATCAAGTTCAGTTGATAAAGCTGGCCATCGGCGGCACGGTATTCCATGCGCACCGGCTTCAGCTTGATCGTAATCCCCTTTTCGCGCTCAAGATCGAGTGAGTCGAGCAACTGCTCGCGCTGCTCGCGTTCGGTAATCGTGCGCGTCAGCTCAAGCAGGCGGTCGCTCAACGTCGTCTTGCCATGATCGACGTGGGCAATAATGCTGAAGTTACGGATGTGGAGTTGATCTGACATGTATGCTTCAACCGGCGGCGAAACCGCATATAGTCCAGTACGTCTGCTAGGAAGTATACCATAGCCGCGGTCACGCCGGCGTCATGAGCGACTCGCCCATCGCACCCACGGCCAAGCCCCCACCGTCACGTCACGCCGGTCGAAGCTTATCACCGCGAGACCATAAAAGATTAACGCCGCCACCGTTAAGATAGCGAGGTCGCCCACCACCGGCCCATCATTGAGTGTCTCAGGCGTAACGGGGCGATAGTGAAACGGCGAGAGCGGGCGCAGCCATTCAAAATCGGGTGACATCCCAACCAGATTGTAGCCGAGAAAGCTCACGATGAGGAGCACGGTGGCAATAGCCAGTGCGATCCGGCGCGACGGCGTGACCGTGCCGAGCCACAGGCTCAAGGTTTGAAACAGCCACACCAGCGGCCAGTGCGCGATGGTGGCCCGGAAGAGATCGCCGGCATCGAGCGACGTGGTGAGCTGATCACGAATGGCGAGAAAGATACCCGCCGCGGCCAACCCGGCGACCACCAATACGACGAAACCGATCGCCGCCAATTCGAGCGTCTTCGCCGTCACCAATTGCCAGCGCGCCAGCGGCAGCGCCATTTGCAACTCAAGCGTGCCGGCATCTTCCTCACCGGCCAGCATCCCGGTTCCAGTTACGATTGCCAAAACCGCCAGCAACACGCTAAAGAAGTAAAAGATCGTCGAGCCGATATAGCCTTCAAACGTGGCCATCGTTAGATTGCCGAACGCGCGATAGAGTTCAATCGTCTGCAAATCGAGGTTACGCATTTCAGCCGGCAGCGCAGGGTAAAACGCGAGATAGACGCTAAAAAAGATGACTAACCCCGCCCCCCAGCCAATGATGAGGCCGCGGCGGACGCGCAATTCATGCCAACACAGGCTGAGCATGATTCCCCCCTTGGGCGCCATAGTAGGCCAGAAACACCTCTTCGAGCGTGAGCGGCATAGTCTCGAGCTCGATCGCTCCCAAATCACCGGCAATCCGCAACACGTGGGCCAAGTTCTCGCGCACCTCCAGCGTCACCTCACTCTCGCCATGAGCCAGCTCGGTCACACCGGGGAGGGCAAAGGCTGCTGGCGGGATCGGCTGGGCAAAACGCAAGCGCAAGCGATGCACCTGCTGGCGCTGTAACAAGGCATCAACCCGCTCAACTGCCGCCAACATGCCGGCGCGAATAATCCCGACCCGGTCACAGACTGCCTGCACTTCAGGCAAGATGTGCGACGAAAAGAAGACGGTGCGCCCCTCGGCGCGGGCAGCGCGCACCAATTCGAGCACCGTCTGCTGGATGAGCGGATCGAGGCCGCCGGTCGGCTCATCGAGGATGAGCAATTGCGGACGAAACATGAAGGCGGCGATCAGGCCCACTTTCTGTTTGTTGCCCCGCGAATAGGTACGCATTGGCCGGTCGAGATCGAGATCAAGCTGGTCACACAGCCGGGCAAGATAGGCGGCTTCGACGACGCGGTCACGGGCGGCATCGAGCATGGCGAGATACTGGCGCGCGGTCAGACTGGCCGGTAAACTCAGCTCGCCGGGCAGATACCCGACCTGCTGGCGAATCTGCGGCCCCTCGCGCCGGCAATCCCGGCCAAAGATCAACGCCTGCCCGCGGGTAGGCCGGATAATATCTAGCAACACCCGCAGCGTCGTCGTCTTGCCGGCGCCATTGGGGCCAAGAAAGCCGAACACCTCGCCAGGTTCAACGGTCAGATTGAGATCCTCAACCCCGCGCCGCTGGCCGTAGTAGACGGTCAGGTTCCGCAATTCGATCACCGGGATCGCCATACCGTGCTCCTTGTCGCTCCCACGCTAACCAACGCCTTGCGCGCCGCACGATCATCGTTCGACAAATGCCCTAGCCCCCAGAGATAATGAGTGTTTCACACCCCCACCACGCAATTGCGCCCCTGCCGCTTGGCAGCGTAGAGTGCTTGATCGGCCCGATCGATCAAGCGTTCGATCACCGCATCAGCCGGTTGGCGCCCGGCAACGCCAAGGCTAATCGTAACCGTAATCTCACCCTTTTCGGTTTGGATACGCAGCGCAGCGATCGAGGCGCGCAAGCGTTCGGCAAGCATGAGTCCTGATGAAATATCGGTATTGGGCAAGAGAAGGATAAACTCTTCACCGCCAAACCGGCCAATGCAATCAGCCGCCCGAATCTGGCGCGCTGCAGTTTGAGCCACTGTGCACAACACCTGATCGCCAATCAGATGACCATACCGATCGTTAATCTGCTTGAAATGATCAACGTCAAGCATACAAATCGCCAGCGGCTGATCGTAACGAGTAGCAATAGCAAACTCGTGGGTAGCTAATTCGTAGAAATGGCTACGATTGTACACGCCGGTCAGCCAATCGATCCGGGCTAGTTCCGCTTCACGAGCCAACGACCGCTGCAACTCGCGGTTGGCCATTTCGAGTGCCGTGCGCGCTTGGGCTAGTGCTAGATGCGTGCGCACCCGCGCTAATACCTCGGCGGGTTGGAATGGCTTGGTCACATAATCTACCCCGCCGCATTCAAACGCGCGCACCTTGCCATCGATATCATCGAGCGCACTAACGAAAATGATTGGAATTGAGCTCGTTTTCGGATCAGCCTTCAGCTCACGGCAGACGGTATACCCATCCATATCCGGCATCCGAATATCGAGCAGGATGAGATCGGGCCGGATGGCGCGAGCAGCGGCTAACGCCATAGCTCCTTTGGTGACTGGACGCACATCGTACGACTGGCCATCGAGCAACTGGGTCAGCAACAATAAATTAGCCGGTACATCGTCAACGATCAGGATGGTTGGCAACCGATTATTAGACATGGTTGTGATTTGCTATGCTTGAACGTTCGACGATCGCGTTGCGCAGATACTGGCATTACTATACAACACGGCTTCGCATCTGCACATCCGCCAATGTTTCAGCCCAAACCGTAATTGTCTGATAATCAAACGTCTCAATCCACTGGTGCAATTGGCGCGCATCATCCGGGCGATCAGACTCGATCTGAGCAGCTAAGGCTTGCAAACGACGAAAGTTTGCTTCACGAGCCGCGTGCAGCAACGCTTGGCACCACTCGGCATGGTAGCCCTGTTCATCAATAGCTGCAACTGGCATTGTGAAATCCACTGGCTCAGCGTATTCAAACTGCACATGGAGGTGTTGCTCGATCAAACGCACCACATCGCTCTCGCGAAATGGCTTGACGATGAAATCATCGCAACCGGCTTCCAACACATCGGATAGCGCATCGCCAAACACATGGGCGGACATAGCCACAATCAACGGCCGGAGCAACCCCGGCGTATGGGCACATGTATCGCGAATCTGGCGCGCTACGGCGAGACCATCGACGCGCGGCATACGCACCTCAAGCCAGATCATATGCGGTTGCCAGATGCGCCACACATCTAATGCTTCCTGACCATCGGCAACCGATTGCACGACAAAACCTAACCGGTGCAACAGCGTGATCAACAGCAAGGCGCTAGCCGGCTGATCATCCGCCACCAACATTCGGTAGATAGGCTGGCCGGCCCGGAGCCGTACCGCCCGCAACGCTGGCGTTTTTTCAGGCAATGCTGTGAGCGTAGCAATCGGCGTCTGCAACGGGAGCGCTAGGGTGAAGCGAGCGCCGCGCCCAACCCCCTCGCTGTAGACGGTGAGATCACCACCCATCAAGCGAGCTAACTCATAACTGATACTTAAGCCTAATCCTGCGCCAGTGGCATCCGGTGCTGCTTGTTGACCCTGAAAAAATGGCTGGAACAGATTAGCTTGCTCAAAGGGCGGAATACCAATACCCGTATCTTCGACCACAAACAGTAGCTGTGAGGGTTGGGCAAGCTCGACGCGCAACTGCACCATGCCATGATGAGTGAACTTAATCGCATTCCCTAGCAAGTTGATCAAGATCTGGCGCACTTTCGCTTCATCGCTCACAATCACTGTCGGAACCTCAGGAACGCATGTTACTATGAAACGCAATTGTTTCGCTTCGGCCCGCGAGCGAAACAAGGTTTGCAGATCGGCGATCAGTTGGCGAACATCGAGCGGTGCTGCGGTATAGGTGTAGCGTCCAGCTTCGATCTTGGTCAGATCAAGCACATCATTGATCAATTTCAGCAGATGTTCGCCGCTGCGATTGATAATGTCGAGATATTCGCGTTGGGTAGCGGTCAGATTACTGTCACGGCCTAACAACAGTGTAAAGCCTAAGACCGCATGCAACGGGGTGCGCAACTCGTGGCTGACATTGGCCAAAAACGCGCTCTTGGCCCGATTGGCCGCCTCAGCTTGCTGGCGGGCAAGACGCAGTTCGATTTCGGCTTGCTTGCGCCCAGTAATATCACGCGCCACGCCGAGCACCATCAACCGGCCCTCTTCATCGCGCACAAATGAGGTGATAATCTCGGCATGCACAATATGTCCATTGCGATGCACCAGATCGATTTCCGCCTTCCACGGCGGCGCGGCAATGAGATCCTCACCCTCCCACTCGTGCAACATGTAGTTGAGCGCCGCTTGAACATACCGGGCCGAAACAGGCGCCAAGAAATCGGTAAATGAGAATGCTAACGCCTCGGTCGCCGAGTACCCGATCAGCTTGCTCACCGACGGGCTGAAGAAGGTGAACCGGGCTGTTTGGGTATCGAGCAGCCAGATCACGTCGGTGGCGTTTTCAGCAATCAGGCGATAGCGCGCATCGCTGCGCCGCAAGGCTTCTTCCATCCGTTTGCGTTCGGTAATATCGTGAATAATGCTAATTGCATGCGGTACGCCACGAATCATGACCGTTTGAGAGGAAAGCAGGCATGTGTGCAACTCGCCACTACGCCGGCGAAATTGCATTTCAAGCCCAACGCAATACCCATCACGCTGCATCAACGCTGCCCAATGCCGCCGATCTTCCGGCGAACGCCAAATCTTGAGCGTTAGACCATCTTTGCCTAAGACTTCTTCTGCGGTATAGCCGCTCAGATCAGTAAAACCACGATTCACTTTCACGAATACGCCATCGGTTAAGCGCGAAAGCAACACTGCATCCGGCTGGGCCAAAAAGACCAGTTCCAATTGCTGCAACGCATCGCGTTGCTCGAGCGACAACTCCCAGTTGACCAACAAAATCATCCCAAACGTCCAGAGGGTCGTTGTGGCTATTGAGATGAGATAGGTAGCGGTTTGCCATGGCGGCGAGACGATCAGCCAATTTTCCTCGGTAGCCAAGACGATGCCGCGCAGGGCAAAAAAGATGCCATTGGCAATAAAGACTCCGGCGAGGAATAAGATGATAGAGCGCGTATCGGGACGTAATTCGCACAGGAAGCGCAATCCGATCAGGAACGAGCAGATTGCTACCACTACTGAAAAAAGAATGCGACGCAACGGCGGCATATCGCCGGTTGACGCTAACAACAGGTTGGCAATCAGAAGAAGCAGCCAAATCAGCAGCAAGCGGCGCAGATGGCCGCGATCGCCAAAAAACCGCTCCACACCGTGGAAGAGCAAGAGCATACCGCCGCCAACTAGCGCGTTGCTCACCGCATGCAGCACGAGCGGCACTTTGGCAACATCGCGCAAGGTGGTGATGAGCAAGCCAAACGCTAACACCCCCATGCCCGCTGCCCACCACACCAAGCCGGCCCGCCCGCGATTGGCCAGCGCCAAGCCGATCAAGGCGGCGCATTGCAAGACGTTGGCAAGGCTGAGGGCAATGGATAAGGTTAAGAGGTCGATGGTCATGCAATGCTCCAGTAGTGCCCGTCTAGATTGATTACTGTATTGTAGCGTGAATGAACCGAGTTGGCCTGCACCGTGGAATACGATCTCCGGAGCATAGAAACTGGTCAGTGGCCAACTATGCCACTCGCCTTGCTCGCTTCGATCAGCGCAAGCCTTTTCTCTCCCGTGCTACCCTCAGACCCTCACCCCCCAGCCCTTCTCCCACCTGACGGCGGGAGAACTGAGATGCAAACCAATGGTGTGGAGATATTCCCTCTCGCTGCAGTAGGGGATTGCTTCGCCGCCGTTGGCGGCTCGCAATGACACAGGGCAGCGGGAGATAGCTTCACCTCGCTCCGCTCGGCTCGCTATGACAAGCGCGAGTTCCTCTTCCCCTCCACCTCTTTGCGCCCCCTGCGTGCTTCGCGCCTGTGCGTTAACCGTCGCTGCGCCTTTGCTCGCTGAGCGGCTTGGCAGTGGCCTCCGCATCCTCTCGCCCGCTCTCCTCATCAATTCCTGATGACAAAATAGAACCAACTATTGACACGCTCATGGACACCGCCTATCATTCCCTTCCTTCACGAGAACGCACCTAACTAGCCGCTTGAGGCAATTATCGTCACGTACAGTGACGCACCTAGCCGCGACACCAACACACCATCCACCAGTGTTCTCCCGGTGCATCCACTCGCTCTTCGCCACCTAATTACGCATAGAACGTATCACGAACAACCACATTATGTCAAAAATGATTGCAACAGCGCAACCGACGCCGGACAATCAAACGGGCAGCGGTGCGTCGCAGGTATTGGTCGATACGCCACCGGCAACGCTCACAAACAGCTACCACATTGTTGTGCCCTCCATTACCGCACCGGTCGTAAGAGAGTGGTGTTACCGCAAGATCGTCAACGGCAGCGGCACTGGTTGCGCAGCCACCACCTCACCGTTGCGCACTTGAAATTGAGCAATCGGAATGCCATCGGTGTCAGGATGAAGCTTCACGTACGCGATGTACCGGCCATCCACCGCGGCCCGTGATTGGCTTAACCACACTGCCTGCGGCTGGCGCGCGTCAATCGTCACGTCCACCGCTCCTGTCGCCGATACCGGCAACGTCCCGCGCGCCAGTATCACTGGCCGCTCGGTACCCGCCTCTGCGCCTTGAATCTCCAGCAGCAGTGGAGCATTCCCACCATACTGCGCAGCAATCCGCAACCGCGATCCAGCAAACGCGCTTTCGACTGTCAACGCCACGCCACCCACCGCATCCAGCGCCGGTGTTCCCTGCCAGAGCTGCACACGCACGATAC
>NZ_DAOTWH010000357.1:0-2698 GCF_034435895.1 Chloroflexus sp. | reverse complement strand
CGCGGCAACCCGCGCGGCAGCCGCTGCCGCAGCCGGGCCGGCGGCGATAATAATCTCGTGATTAGTGCTGTAGCGTGCCGCCGCCACAGCGACAGCCGATACCGCCTGTTCGAGCCGGGCGCCATTATCCGCATACATGACGACTGACAAGGTATTGATAACAGACACGGGGAACCTCCGAACGAAATCATGCTGGTAGCAGTATAACACAAAGCTTGTACCACAACCGGCGTACGGCAACCGGTTTGCAGCCAGCGGTGCAGCTTTCGCCGGCCACATCATAGCTGGTTAGTACGATTGCCAAGATGAACAAGCTGTCATTTAGGCCGCCAATAAATGAACAATTTGTAAACAGTTTGCTATGCAATTTCGCTTGACAGATACGTTTAGTATTGTTAATCTTTTTTACCAACGACCTAATCCACCTCAGCCCATCAAGCCAGCGTCGTCATTGCTGAGTTTGGTCAAGAGCAATATACGCTCTTGCTAGTTGGTGTGCGCCATTCCTGCCCCAACTCCGCCTGCGCCTCACCCATTTAGGCCGGCTGCCTTCTTGCACACTGTACGGTTACACGAGATAAGTACACAGACGCTTAAGTGACATCCTTGCACCATTGCGGCTATCGACTCAGCGCGCTGGCGTAGGGATTGTTGTCAGCGCCTTGCCGCATACCTAACCGTCAGTACTCGTGTTACTTGCCAGTGCAGCGGTTGAGAAAGGAGGGATGCGTTTGTAGCGATTTCAATGACGAAATGGCCGCACAAACCCCTTTTCGGTCGCGATGCTGTCCTGTTTGCGAGCTGAGGAGTTTATGAGACTCATAATCAAACGCCATCTCGTTGCAATCGCCATCAGCGTAGCGTTGACGATTGCGTTGGTTGCGCCATCAGCGGCGCAGCCGCCCCGCCCAACCCCTAATCTCGATGCACTCCGGCTAGAAGAACCGCTTACTATTGATCGGACTCCCACCCCGCTCTCACCGAGCCTGATCGGCGCCACCGGACGCCAAGAGGTTGTCATCCGGCTGAGCGAAAACCCCACCGCGCGCGTACCGCAGGGTGTGGCGCAGGCTGCCCAACTTAACCGCATCAACCAACAACACGAGCGGGTACTGGCCCGCTTGCGCGCGATTGACCCGACGCTGACCGAGCTGGCCCGGCTGCGGGTGGCACTCAACGCGGTAGTCGTCGAGGTCGATGGCGCGGCACTGCCGGCACTGGCCCGCGATGTCGAAGTGGTGCGGATCAATCCGGTTGTGAACTACGAGCGCGATACCCAACCACCGATGGAGACAGTGCCCTACATTGGCGCGAATCCGGCGGTGCAGGCTGCCGGCTACCGCGGCAAAGACGTGCGGGTGGCCGTGCTCGATAGCGGCATTGATTACACTCACGCCGCTTTTGGCGGCCCCGGCACACTCGCAGCGTATCAAGCAGCGTATGGCACCAACCCTGCCGATCCGCGCAACAAGACGCTAGATGGTCTCTTCCCGACCGATCGGGTCAAGGGCGGCTACGACTTTGTCGGCGAAGTGTGGCCCAACGGCCCGCTCATGCCCGATCCCGACCCGATTGACTGTGGCGTGCTAGGCCTGAGCGGGGGCACCTGCGCCGGCGGTCACGGCACTCACGTCGCCGACATCATCGGCGGCAAGCAGGGTGTAGCGCCGGAAGTTGATCTGTTCGCGGTCAAGGTCTGCTCGGCGGTGTCGTCGGCGTGCAGCGGCATCGCCATTCTGCAAGGCCTCGACTGGTCGGCTGACCCCAACGGCGATGGCGTCACCGATGACCGCGTGCATATCGTGAATATGTCGCTGGGTGCGTCGTATGGCCAGAACTATGACGACGACTCGGCGATCGCGGTTGACAATTTGCAGCCGCTGGGCATTTTGGTGGTGGCTTCAGCCGGCAACAGCGCCGACCGGCCCTATATCACCGGCACCCCTGCCGGCGCACGCACGGCCCTCTCGGTGGCGCAGACGGCAGTGCCAAGCGATGCGTCTTATCCGATTACTGTGCTTAGCACCACCGTCTTCGGCGTTGCCCAACCGTGGGCGCCGATCCCGAACACGGCGGTCAGCGGCACCTTGGTCTACTTCCCGGCGCCGGGCAATAACCTCGGTTGTACACCCTACCCAGCTGGTTCATTGACCGGCCGAATCCTGCTGGTTGACCGCGGCGCCTGCGCGATCAGCGTCAAAGGCTCGAACGGCGCCGCTGCCGGGGCTGCCGCGGTGATCGTGGCCAACAACGCGTCCGGCACAGTGCCACCTACCTTCGGCTTCGGCGGTGGCAATCCCACCGTGCCGGTGCTGTCGATTACACAGGCCGCCGGTAGTGCGCTGAAGGCGCGGGCGGACAACCCGGTCACGATTAACTTCGCTAACCCGGCCAGCAACGCTGGCAGCGTCGTCGGCACTTCGTCGCGCGGGCCGACGATGGGTCAGATGACCTACGGTAATCAGATTATGTATGGCCAGATCATCAAGCCGGAAATTGGCGCTCCCGGCGCATCGATTTCGGCGGTGGCCGGCAGCGGCGACGGTGTTGAACCGTTCGGCGGCACGTCGGGCGCGGCCCCGATGGTATCCGGCGCGGCGGCACTGCTCTATAACGCCTCGAACTGGAGCCTCTCGCCGTGGGAGTTGAAGGCGCGGCTGATCAACACTGCTGAGACCAACATCTTCAACGGCCCGCC
>NZ_DAOTWH010000356.1:0-6986 GCF_034435895.1 Chloroflexus sp. | reverse complement strand
GCCCCTCTCCCACCTAACGGCGGGAGAGGGGCGCGCAGAACTGGCCTGTGAGGCATCGCACAGCGATCAACGGTTATGATCGACCAAGTTCTTTCCGTCTCTCTCGCTCGGTGGGAGAGGGCCGCTATTTTGGAGCGGAATGAGATAGCGTTGATCCGGTCATAGTAAATAGCGCAAAGGTTGCTTGCCTAGCGACAAGCGAGTGTGCTATACTTCCTGTGCCACCCCCTCCCCCGGGGGAAGGGGTATGCCAAACCGGAATGAGGTGAGCCGATGGATCACGAGCACAAGCAGCAGATCCTCAACCGTCTAAAGACGATTGAGGGCCACATTCGCGGCGTGCAACGTATGGTTGAGGAGGATGCTTATTGCATCGATCTGCTCAATCAGACGCGCGCGATCCAGCAGGCGCTCGCCAAACTTGATGCCGTCATCCTTGCCAACCATTTGCGCAGTTGCGTTACGACTGCGATTCGGAGCGAAAATGTCGGCGAGCGCGAGCGGGTGCTCACCGAGCTGTTGCAGGTCTTTGAGAGTACGCATCGTTAGTAAGGGAGGCGAACCGATGGTAACTGAGCAGTTCCGCGTTCCGGGGATGTCGTGCCAGCATTGTGTGCAGGCAGTGCGCAAAGAGGTCGGCGCGCAAGACGGTGTGTCGCAGGTTGAGGTCGATTTGACCAACAAGATTGTGACGGTCGTGCATGATGACGATGTTGATATTACCGAGATCGTGATGGCGATCAAAGAGGCCGGTTACGACGATGTGACGCCGTTAGGCATTGCGTGTTAGGGTGTACCCGTAGAGCCGCACGGCGGTGTGGCTCTACCCCAATGAATGAACCCCACATTCACCCAAGGTAATCGCCATGGCCGAACGTGAAATCACTCTGCCTATCACCGGTATGACCTGCGCGAGCTGTTCGGCGCGGGTCGAGAAGGCGCTGCGCAAGACGCCGGGAGTGCTGAGCGCCGAAGTCAATTTGGCCAGCGAGCATGCGCTAGTGCGGTTCGATCCGGCGCAGGCACAGCCAGCGGCGTTGCAAGCGGCGATCGAGCAGGCCGGCTACGGCGTGGTCACCGATGAGATCACGCTGGCCATTACCGGTATGACCTGCGCGAGCTGTTCGGCGCGGGTCGAGAAGGCGCTACGTAAGACGCCGGGAGTGCTGAACGCCGAAGTCAATCTGGCTAGCGAGCAGGCGCTGGTGCGCTACGTGCCGGGAATGGTCGATCGAGCCGATCTCGTCAAGGCAGTTGAGCAGGCTGGCTATGGCGTGATTACGCCGGCGGCAACCACTGCCGAGACAGAGGATGTCGAGGCGCGGGCACGGGCGCACGAGATGGCGGTGCGCCGGCGCCGGTTGGTGGTCGGCGTGGTCTTTAGTTTGCCGCTGTTTGTGCTCTCGATGGCGCGCGATTTCGGTCTGATCGCGCCGTGGCTGATCGGCGAAGGGGCAGCGATGGCGGCTATGTCCGGATCGTCAATGGCCGAAATGATGCCCATGATCGCCGCTCGCGACGATCTGCTCAACTGGCTGTTCTTGGCCCTTGCGACGCCGGTGCAGTTTTATTCGGGCCGTGACTTCTACCGCTACGCATGGCGGGCGCTGCGCATGCGCACAGCGACTATGGACACCCTGATCGCGCTTGGCTCGTCGGCGGCCTATTTCTACAGCCTCGTCCTCTTGCTCAGCGGCGCTCCCGGCCACGTCTATTTCGAGACGGCGGCGGTGATTATCACCTTGATTCTGGTCGGCAAGTACCTTGAGGCGCGGGCGAAGAGCCAGACTAGCGCGGCGATTAAGGCGCTGATCGGTTTGCAACCGAAGACGGCGCGGGTGCTGCGCGGCGGCCAAGAGGTTGATGTGCCGCTGAGCGAGGTGCGGGCCGGTGAAATGGTGATTGTGCGTCCGGGGGAAAAGATACCAGTCGATGGCGTCATCGTTACCGGCGAATCAACGGTTGACGAGAGCATGCTGACCGGCGAAAGTCTGCCGGTCGAGAAACAAGCCGGCGATACCGTCTTTGGCGCAACAATCAACCGTAGCGGCAGCTTCCAGATGCGGGCAACGCGGATCGGTAAAGACTCGGCGCTGGCCCAGATTGTGCGGTTGGTGCAAGAGGCGCAAGGCTCGAAAGCGCCGGTGCAGGCGCTGGTTGACCGGATTTCAGCCGTGTTTGTGCCAATCGTGATCGTGATCGCTCTACTGACTTTTGCTGGTTGGCTGTGGGCCGGGGCTGGCCTCACGCAGGCAATGATCTTCGCGGTGGCCGTGCTGGTTATCGCTTGCCCGTGTGCGCTCGGCTTGGCGACGCCAACAGCGATCATGGTCGGCACTGGCGTCGGCGCGACGCACGGCATCCTGATCCGTAATGCCGAAGCGCTAGAGCGGGCGGCGAGTTTGCAGACGGTGGTGTTCGATAAGACTGGCACCATCACCCATGGCCGGCCCGAAGTGACTGATATTGTGGCTGTGGCGCAACCGGTGTTGGCGCAAGCCGGCGCGGCTGAGGGGCCGGCTGATTTGGCGCTGTTGCAACTGGCGGCAGCGGCGGAAAGCCGCAGCGAGCATCCGTTGGGGATGGCGATCGTACAGGCGGCGCAGGAGCGTGGACTACCAATCGAACGTCCCAGCCGGTTTCAGGCGGTGAGCGGGTCTGGCGTCGAGGCAGAGGTGAGCGGGCAGACAGTGTTGATAGGTATGCCAGCATGGCTGGCTGAGCGCGGGGTAGATGTGACCGGATTGGCAGCGACCGTTGATCAGTTGCAGGCCAGCGGCAAGACAGTGATTGTAGTGGCGGCTGACGGCGAGGCGCGCGGCGTGATCGCGCTGGCCGATACTGTCAGACCTACCGCTGCCGCAGCCGTAGCCGAGTTGCGCCGGAGTAGTTTGGACGTGGCGTTACTGACCGGCGACAACCAGCGCACAGCCGCCGCGATTGCGGCAGCAGCCGGCATTCCGGCCAACGCAGTTTATGCCGAGGTCAAACCGCACGAGAAGGCAGCGATCGTGGCCCGCTTGCAACAGAGCGCAGCCGGCGCCAAGCCGCGGCGAGTAGCCATGGTCGGCGATGGCATCAACGACGCGCCAGCGCTTGCGCAGGCCGATGTCGGCATCGCGATGGGCAGCGGCACCGATGTGGCAATGGAGACCGCTGACATTACGTTGATGCGCAGCGATCCGCGCGGGGTCGCGCAAGCGATTGCGCTCAGCCGGGCAACGGTGCGTACCATCCGCTGGAATCTGTTCTGGGCCTTTGCCTACAACGTGATCTTGATTCCAGTGGCGACCGGTATCTTCTACCCGCTGACCGGCTGGCAGTTAAGCCCAGTCTTGGCAGCGGCAGCAATGGCCTTTTCGTCGGTGTTTGTGGTGAGCAATTCGCTGCGGTTGCGAGGGGTACAGTTGGGATAGGGTAGTGTAGCATTTCCGCTTGTCATTGCGAGGGGGCGCAGCCCCCGAAACAATCTCCTGCTTCAGCGAAACCAACCTCCTCAGGCATAGCACTCGTGATCGCGGGAGATAGCTTCGCCGCGCGGGGGTAGAGCGATGCTCTGCCCCCGCGCGGCGCGCAATGACAAATGGGGGGCAGGGCACGTAATGACATATTGCACCGATATGCTCTCCTCCCACAATCGTGGTATCATATCCTTGATACAGCAATAGTTCCCAATTGATGCCTAAAGGAGCCGTGATGCTCACCGATACTGCGCGCCAAATCATGCATGAATGGATTACCACTGATAGTCTGCGCAAGCATTGCGAGGCAGTGGCGGCGTGTATGAGCCACTTTGCCGCTAAGCAGGGCGCTGATGTTGATCTGTGGACGGCGGTGGGTCTGTTGCACGATCTCGATTTTGAGCGTTACCCGCATATGCCGGAAGCGGGGCCAGCAACGACAGCTGTCTCAGAAGCGTTGATCCGTGGCGATGAGGTGCCTGCCGAGTTGCCCGGCCATCCGTTCTACGGGGTGGCGTATCTTCGCTCGACGGGGTGGTCGCCAGAGATCTTGCGCGCGATTCTCAGTCATGCCGATTATAGTGGCATTCTGCCAGAAACGCCGCTTGAGCGCACCCTCTACGCGGTTGATGAGTTGAGCGGGTTTGTGACCGCGGTGGCGCTGGTGCGGCCTGACAAGAGCATTCATAGCGTTGAGGTGTCGGCGGTGCGCAAGAAGATGAAGGATAAGGCGTTTGCTGCTAAGGTTAGCCGCGAAGGGATTGTGCATGGGGCCGAGGTGATTGGGATGGATCTCGACGCGCTGATCGGCGAGGTGATCGCTGCGCTGCGCGCGGCGGCGCTACGCCTCGGGCTGGCGGGGATCAACCAATGAGCCTCGCGCTGCATGTCTGGCCAGCGACGGCTGCCGTTGCCAGCGGTAGACTTTTCGTGGGTGGGTGCGATACGGTGGCGCTGGCCGAACAGTTCGGCACCCCGCTCTATCTGCTTGATGAGGCGACGCTAAGAGGGGCAATGCGGGCATACCGGCAGTCGTTTGCCGACGCCTATCCCGGCCCGGTGCGGGTGCATTACGCCGGCAAGGCGCTGCTCAATACGGCGTTGGCCCAGATCGTGGCCCAAGAGGGGCTAGGACTCGATGTCGTCTCAGCGACTGAGTTGCTGGTCGCGCGGCGGGCTGGGGCGCCGATGGCGCATGTCCATCTGCACGGCAATGCCAAGAGCGATGCCGAGCTTGAGCGGGCAGTGGCGTGGCGGGTGGGGGCGATTGTGGTAGATACCCTCGACGAGCTGGCCCGTCTGCGCGCCATGACTATGCAGCTCGCCGAGCCGCAAGGAGTGTTGCTGCGGATCGCGCCGGCGATCGAGGCCGATACCCACGCCCACATTGCGACCGGCGGTGAAGCGGCGAAGTTTGGCTTGCCGCTGGCCGCGCTTGATGAGGCCGTCGCGCAAACGCTGGCCGCGCCGGGTTTGCGCTGGCTAGGGTTGCATGCGCATATCGGTTCACAACTGTTTGTGCTCGATCAAGTTGTGGCCACTGTTAACGTGCTGGCTGCTCAAGCTGCCCGCCTGCGCGAGCGGTTTGGGGTGACGCCGGTTGAATTGAGTCCCGGTGGCGGGTTGGGGGTGCCTTACACTGTCGAGCAGCCGCCGGCCGATATTGCTCGCTATGCGCAGGTGGTGAGTGCGGCGCTGCAAGCGGCGTGCGCGCGTTGCGATCTGCCGCTACCCCGGCTGACGGTCGAGCCGGGCCGGTCGATCGTGGCACGGGCAGGGGTGGCGCTCTACCGGGTGGTGGGGCGCAAAGGCCGGCGCTGGCTGCACATTGATGGTGGTATGGGGGATAATATCCGGCCAGCGTTGTACGGCGCGCGCTACAGTGCGGTGCTGGCGAATCGCGCTAGCGAGCCGGCCAGTGAGCCGGTCGCTGTCGGCGGACGCTATTGTGAATCGGGTGATGTGCTCTTGCCAGAGATTGCCTTGCCGCCAGCCCAGCCGGGCGATCTGGTCGCAGTGGCGACGGCGGGAGCCTATACGCTCAGCATGGCCAGCAACTACAATCTCGTGCCGCGCCCGGCGGTGGTGTTAGTCAGCGATGGTCAAGCCCGCCTGATCCAGCGCCGCGAGACCGAGGAGGATGTGCTGGCGCGCGATATGATGTTGTGATGGTGGTTGGCTGCGGTCGTGGGACGCCGTGGTATCGGTGTGAGGTGTGGTGATGGCGGAACGGCTCTACGGCGGGATTGAGGCGGGTGGGACGAAGTGGGTGTGCGCGATTGGGACGGGGCCAGACGATATTCGGGCCGAGATCCGTTTCCCGACCACGACACCCGCCGAGACGTTGGGGCAGGCGATTGCATTCTTTCGTTCCCATCAGCCAGCGCAATTGGCGGCAATCGGGGTAGGTTCGTTCGGGCCGGTCGATCTCAACCGCGCGTCGCCGCACTATGGCTATATCACCACTACTCCTAAGCCGGGTTGGGCTAACACCGACGTGGTTGGGGTGCTCACGCAGGCGTTAGGCCGTCCGGTTGGGTTTGATACCGACGTGAATACGGCCCTGTGGGGCGAATGGCGGTGGGGCGCGGCGCGCGATTGCGACGTGGCGGTGTACATCACGGTGGGTACCGGCATCGGCGGTGGGGCGATGGTGGGAGGGAGATTGGTGCATGGCCTCATCCATCCCGAAATGGGTCATATTCGCCCGGTGCGAGACCCGGTTCGCGATCCGTTTCCCGGCATCTGCCCCTACCACGGCGATTGTCTGGAAGGGCTCGCGTGCGGCCCAGCTATGAAAGCGCGGTGGCATACGCCGGCAGAGCAGTTGCCGCCCGATCATCCGGCATGGGAACTCGAAGCTGACTATTTGGGGCAGGCGATGGCGACCTTGCTCTGCATGCTCTCGCCAGAGCGGATCATCATCGGCGGCGGTGTGATGAGCCAGCCCCAGATGTTCCCGCTGGTGCGGGCAGCGACGCAGCGTTGGTTGAATGGTTACTTGCAGCATCCGCATATTCTTAACAGCTCTGAAGAACTGATCGTGCCACCGGCTTTAGGCGCGCGCGCCGGGGTGCTGGGGGCGATTGCGCTGGCGATGGCGGCGACGGAGGGATATTAGGGGAATAGCCACAAAAAGACACAAAGGCTACAAAATGTTGTCGTGATTCTTCTCTCCTGCTCGGAGCGGAGCGAGAGGTGGCCCATCTATCTCTATCGTGTTAATGGGAAGGCCACGGGTAATACGGAATATCGGAGTGCACCTACCCACCTGACGGCGAGCGAGGGGAAGCCGCGAAGTGGGTTGGTACGGCATCACTGGTGCGATATGCCGCAGTGTCCCTCTCCCGCGCTAATAGGAGCGGGGCAGGGGGTGAGGGCGCAACATCCTATCCAAGGCCATCAACCACATCTGCTCTTATGAGTCCTGTCCGACTTTGCCGCATGGTGTGGACTGAGGTGGGGCAAGAACCGCGCGCTTTCTGTCATTGCGAGCCGCGCGGGGGCAGAGCATCGCTCTGCCCC
>NZ_DAOTWH010000355.1:0-4303 GCF_034435895.1 Chloroflexus sp. | reverse complement strand
GCGCCTCCCGGTAGTGGCAAGACGGTGGCGTTGGCTACGCTAGCGCTGCACGGCGGCTGGCCGGCGGCGTGGTGCCGGGCCGATGCAAGCGATGACCCGCCGCGCCTCTTGCGCCATCTGGCCGCCGCACTGGGCCGGGTGGTCTCGTTCGATCCGCAACGACCGCCAGCAACGATCGATGCGTTGATCAATGCGCTGACCGGCGACCTCGATGATGAGACCCTGCTGATTATTGATGATGCCCATCTGATTGATGAACAGCCTGAGTTGCGCGCGCTGATCGAGCGGTTGATCGCCGCTCAGCCGCCGCGCTTGCATTTGGTGCTGGCAGGCCGGCGCGAACCCGAATCGCCGCTGATCGCTACCGCTCGGTTGCGCGGCGAGGCGCTGCTGGTTGATGTCGAGGATCTGGCGTTTACCTCTGATGAAGCAGCGACGCTCTGGCAACAGGCTGGGCGAGCGTTGCCGGCTGATTTCGACGAGGTGCTGGCCTTTAGCGCGGGGTGGGCGCTGGCGCTGCGCATTGCGCTTGATGCTGCCGATTGGCGCAGCGCCTTGGGGTTGCGCGAACACGTGACGCCGGCGCTTGACGAATATCTGGAACGTGAGGTGTTGGCGCCGCTGCCCGCGCCGTTGCGCCGGTGCCTCCAACGCAGCGCTGGTTTGCGTTGGCTTGAACCCAGCATCTGCGCGGCGCTCGATTCGTCGCTCAACGCGCCGGGGTTGTTGGCCGAGCTGCGCCGGCGACGTCTCTTCGTTGAACCGTTTGGCGAACAAGGCCTGCGTTTCCAGCCGATTATCGCCGCTTGGCTGGCGCGCCGCGCTGCGGCTGATCCGGAGTGGCCTGAATTGCACCGGCAGGCGGCAGCCTATTTTCAGCGCACTGGCGATCGAGAGAGCGCGCTGTATCATCAGATTGCCGCCGGTGATCCGGCTGCCGTGTCCACGTTTCTCCCCCTTGCGCGGACATTGCTCGCCGAGCGGCGGGCAGAGGCGGTGCTGGATTGGATGCGCCGGTTGGCGCTGTCGGGTGATGAAGCGCCGGAATTGATCGAGATACAGGCCGCTGCGCTCCACCAGCTTAACCGCCTTGAGGCGGCGCTCGCCGTCTATCGGCGCGCCGAACGCGCCTTTGCCGGCCAGAACGATCGTCTTGGCCAATCACGCTGTCTCCGTGGCCAAGCGTCGATCTATCTCGATACGGTGCAACCGGCGCCGGCGACCGATCTGCTGCGCCGCGCGCTCAAACTGCTCCCGCGCCATTGCGGTGAAGAGCGGATCGAGCTGTTGTTGATGCAGGCTGAAAATTGGGCTAATCGTGGCCGGGCTGATATTGGTCTGCGCCTTGAACAAACGGCGCGTAAGCTGGCTATAGCGCATGGTCTAGAGCATCTGTACGCCGCTCACGCTGAAACCTTGCGGCCACGCCTGCTGCTGCGTGCTGGCCGGTTGCGGGAAGCGCGCCAATTGCTAGAAGAACGGCTCTGGACGGAACAGCCGTTTGCTCGCGCTACCGCTCATCGCGAACCGCTCTTATTGCTGGCGCTGATCAATGCGATGCTTGGCGCTGGCCCGCCAGCGTTGGCCTTCGCCCACCGGATGTTACTCGAAGCTCAGCAGAGTGGCAATTTTGTTACCGAAGCGCTGGCCGAATTGCGTCTTGGCCATGCCTATCAGTTGATCGCTCGCGGCGAGGATAACGCTGCGCGCCAACACTACAGCCGCGGTTTACGCTTACTGCAACAAGTGACGGTGCCTCGCACCCGTGCCGAAGGCTACCTTGGCTTAACCTTGCTCCACGGCCATGCCGGTGATTTGGCGCGGGCCGAAGCTGATGCCCGCGAAGGATTGTTGCTGGCCGTTTCATCGGGTGATGAGTGGGTGGCAGCTTTGATGTTGCTAGCGTTGGGCAGCGTGACGCTGGTTGCCAATGATCCGCGCGGCTACGAATGGCTCGATCAGGCCGAGCAACGCTTCCAAGTCGGCCACGATACCTTCGGTCTGTTCCTCGTCCATCTGTGGCGCGCGTTGGCTGCGTTGCGCACTGGCCGGGGCGCGACCGTTGATCCGCTGGTTGATCAGGTGATGCGCGAGGCGGTTGAATACGGCTACGAGAATGTCCTGATCGGCCCCAGCCTGTTTGGCCCGCGTGACATTGCTGCCCTCGTGCCGTTGTTGCTCCGCGCCCGCACTATGCCGGCCCACCGCGAGACTGCTATCCGTCTGCTCCGGCAGGGTTTTCCTTCGATCGCCGCCGATGATACGGTTGATGATTACCATCCCGGCTTTACCCTGCGCGTGCAGATGCTGGGTGCGTTTCGGGTGTGGCGCGGCAATCAAGAAATTCAGGCCCGCGAGTGGCAGCGTGAAAAGGCGCGCCAGCTCTTTCAGTTGCTGTTAACGATGCGCGGAAATTGGGTGCAGCGCGAGCAAATTTGCGCATGGCTGTGGCCTGACGCCGATCTCGAAGCGGCTGAGCGCCAGTTTAAAGTGACGCTGAATACCCTGAACACGGCCCTCGAACCCCATCGCCCGCCGCGGGTGCCACCCTTTTTCATTCGCCGGCAAGGGTTGGCCTATAGCTTTGCCCCCTCGTTCGGCGCGTGGATCGATGTTGATGAGTTTGAATTGCGCGCCAGCGGCGCCCAAACCACGACCGATCCCGATTTTGCCCGCCGCAGCGCACAGGCTGCGCTCCAACTCTACCGCGGCGATTATCTCGCCGAGTCGCTCTACGATTCGTGGACGATCGAGGAACGTGAGCGGCTGTTAGCCCGTTACCTTGCTACCGCCGTCTCGTATGCTGAACAACTTAGCGCCGAAGGTCTCCACAACGAGGCGATCCAGATTGCCGAGCAAGTCCTGCGCCGTGACCGTTGCTACGAAGAGGCCTACCAGTTGCTGATGCGCGCCCATGCCCGCGCCGGCAGCCGCTCGCAGGCGATGCGGTCGTATACCCGCTGTGTGCAGGCGCTGCGCGAAGAGTTGGGGATCGAACCGCTGCCCGAAACTGAGGCCCTCTACCGCCGTATTCGTCAGAACGAACCGATTTGACAGCTCTTGTGAAAATTTGTACGATGAACGTGGTGAACCAAGTTGTTCGGCCCGCTGAGTAGCGGTGCGCGCCGCTACGCTGGCCGGTTCGTCGTGGCTATCGCTGTTTGATGACAATGGAGCTCCATATGGATCCGATCTTTGTTGCTATTCGCCAAACGCACGCCATCTTCGGGCGTGAAGTCTTGTCGGTCTTGATCGTCGCTGCCGCCATCTATCTTGCTGTTACCTACCGGCCTGAAGCGCCGCGTAATTTGGTAGCGCGCCTCTTTCCCGTCTTAATCGATATTCAAGCCACGCTTGGGTTAATCTATTGGTTGGTTGGCGTCTTTACCGGTATTGCATATTTTCTCTCGTTCCCCTTTATCCTCCACCCGTTGCTTGGGTTTGCAACCGCTGTCGTCGGGCATATCTTGTTCGGTTCGCGCCAACCCTTTGCTCGGCTTGGCCGCTGGTCGGCGCCGGCTGCATTGGGCATTATTCTGGTGATGGTGCTGAGTAATATAATGATTGCGATGATGGCGTGACGATTTACCCGATTGCGCCGGCTTGGGCCAACAGCTCGCCGCTCTCGTCATCTTCCGGGCCGGCGGCGAGCCATGCCGCTTGCTCGGCCAGCGCCGTGTGCGCTGTGGTCAGATCGGTCGCCGTAAACGCCAGCCGGTCGCCGGGCAAGAGTTGGGCCGCTAACGGCAGATCGGCCCCGATCACCGTCGCAATTACCGGGTAGCCGCCGGTGGTTTGGGCGTCGGCCAGCAACAGAATTGGCCGGCCATCGGGCGGTAATTGGATTGCACCCGGTACCACACCAAATGAGGGGAGCGAGTGGTGGTGGCTTGGCAATGAAGCGCCGGCCAGCCGGTAACCTTGCCGGCTGGCTGCCTGATCGACCTGAAACGTTGCCTTCAGCAACTGTTCCCATGCCTCCGGCAGCAGGTCGTACTGCGGGCCGGGCAAGACGCGCAAGCGCGGTTGGGCGCAGTAGGCTGGCCGGCGCCCAACCGGCCACCATCGCATACCATCGGCAGCAGTGAATGAGCGTGGATGCACGGCAATCCGGTCGCCGGCCCGCAAGGTGCGCCCTTGATAACCGCCGAAACCACCGGCCAGACAGGTGCCCGCGCTGCCAATCGCCCATTCCGCTGCTAATTCACCGCCGATCGCCAGATAGACCCTCCCGCCCCAATCGCCGCGCCTCCCGCGTAACCGCAACACGCCGCCTGCCGGCGCGATCGCACTGCGCCACGGC
>NZ_DAOTWH010000354.1:0-6647 GCF_034435895.1 Chloroflexus sp. | reverse complement strand
CTGACACGATATTCGCCAAGCCTTGGCCGACGAACTCTTGGTTGCTATCAATGCGCTGGCCGGTGTAGCCGGCAATTGCGCGCGCGATTGCCACTGCTTCTACCAACCCAATGATGGCTAAGGCGAGCGCACCGTTGAGTAAATGCACGATCAAGTCGAGGTCAAAAATCGGCAGTTGGGCGAGCGGCGGGAAACCCGGCGGCACCGGCCCCATGACCCGCACCCCTTGCGCTTTCAGATCGAGAAACCAGACCACCGGCGACACCACCACAATGCTGATCAACACCGCCGGAATCTTGCGCGTCAGCCGCGGTGTGAGAACGATCAACACAATGGTCGCCATGCTAACTGCCAGCGATGGCCAATGGATAGCGTCAAGATGGCCGGAGATCTCGCTGATAGTGGTAAACAAATCGGCGCCGGGAGGGAGATCGATCCGCAAGATGGGACTGATCTGGTTTGAGAGAATGAGAATGCCGGCGCCAGCGGTAAAGCCAACCGAGACCGCATCAGAGACGAAGTTGACCAGTATGCCCAACCGGGCCACTCCCATGATCAGCCGGATGATCCCGGCCATCACCGCAACGAGACTAGCCGCCGTGACGAAGTCAGCGCTGCCAACCGCGACCACCGGCGCCAGTACCGAGAGAGTGATAATGGCGGCGGTGTTGGTTGGGCCGCTGTTGAGATGGCTCGACGACCCCCACAGCGCGCCGGCGATCGTCGCTGTCAACGCGCTGTACAAACCGACGATAGGAGGCAATCCGCCTAAAATCGCGAAGGCAAGCGATTGGGGCAACAACACCAACCCAACGGTCAACCCGGCGAGGAAGTCGGCGCGCAGCGTGTCGGGTGTGAATGAACGCACCAGCCGGATGGGTTGAGTGAACAGCGTAGAAGCTGAACGGAAGTAGTCGAGCATGATTTCGGTTGGCGTGATAATACACAGAACAAACGCGAATCGACAAGACGGTGCAATGCGGCTATACTTGGATGGCGTTGCAATTCACGTAATTGGTAATGGGTCTATACCTCTGCAACGATGTTTGGTTATTTGCCACAGATAGCTGTATCATACCGCTTTTTGCGCGTTGATGTGTCATAATTTGGTAAGAATCGTGCGCTTTTGGTTGGGATGCATGCCAGCGTTTCGTAGTTATATTGAGTTCCTATGGGGTCGGCAGTTTGACTGCCGTACTCCATGATAAACTGTTACCATTAGCAAGTAATTGTCGTGTGATTCATATTGGAAACAAACAAACGGTGGCGAGAAACGAACTAATCAAATCCTCCCCGACTTTTCCACTGGTGAGCGTATTTGATCGATTTGGGTGGCTCTTGGCCATCGTCGCCGGCTTGGTGTTATTCACATTCCTCTACCGGCGCGGCTATGATGACCCGTACATTACCTATCGCTACGCGCTCAACCTTGCAACCGGTCACGGCTTTGTCTACAATCCCGGTACAGCCACGCTCAGCACCACGGCGCCGCTCTTCGGTCTGATCCTTGCGCCGGTGGCGTTGGTAGGCTGTCCATTACCGCTCGTCGCCAATCTGATCGGATGCCTCAGCCATGCCGCCGCCGCGCTGTCGTTGTGGCGTTTGGGCCGGCTGTGGCGCGATGAGCTGGCCGGCGCGGCGGCGGTTTTGCTCTATTTGCTCATGCCGCTGCCGCTGACGACCCTCGGGAGCGAGACGTTGCCGGCGATGGCGCTCACCTTGTGGGTGTTTTTGAGTGCGGCCCAAGGCCGGCAATGGCTAACCGGCACGCTGTTGGGGGCGCTGGTCTGGCTGCGGCCTGATGGCATGCTGGCCGGGCCGTTGGCGTTGTTGCTGCTGACGATTGATCACGGAAACTGGCGAGATTGGCGGCGGTGGCCATGGGTGGCGGCGCTGGTGTGGGCCGCGATTGTCGCTGCTGGTCTCGGGCTGGCATGGTTGGTCTATGGCGCGCCATTGCCGGTGACGCTCTATGCCAAGCAACAGCAGGCGCTCCTCCCCGGCTTTTACGATTTTGTTGATCGGTTGCAGGTCACACTTAACAGCTATGTGCGCCAACCGTTTTACCAGATCGTGTTTGCGCTATCCGGGGTGGGTCTCTTCGCGACGCTGCGTTCGCCGCGCTGGCTTTTCTTGATTGGTTGGGCTGTGCTCTATGGCTTAGCCTATACTATTTTGCAGGTCGCCGGCTATTTCTGGTACGTCGCGCCGCTGGTGATCGGGCTGGCCCCGGCGTTTGGGGTTGGGGTGCGAGTGTTGGTTCGCTTGCTTCAGCGCATTGGTGGCAACTGGTTGGCGATCGCCGGAACTGTGCTGGTGTTGGGGGGTACGGTCTTCTGGCTTAGCGGATCGGTCTATCGCATCGGCCAGCAGATCGATCAACGGCTGACGGTGTACCGCGCTGCTGGCGAATGGCTGGCAGCGAATACACCGCCTACCGCGAGCGTCGCCACGCTCGAAATCGGCATTATCGGCTATTATGCGCAACGTTCGCTGATCGACTTTGCCGGCCTCTTGCAGCCCGACATTGCGGCTCAATTAGGATCGGGCGGGTTCCCCGCCGCGGCGCAGTACGCGATCGATCGCTATCAACCGCAGTACCTCGTCTTGCAAGAGCAGGTATTGTCACTATTAGCGGGCCGGCCTGATCTGGTGGAACGTTGTCCGGTCGTCGCCGAGATTCCTGACCCGCGTTATGCCGTGCCGTTGACGATCCATCAGTGCCAGTGGTAAATCTATATAAGATTTCACTACCCTGTGAGTTATCCGGCTCATCACATTAATGAAGGCAAATCGATGAAGCGATGGATCTTGCTCATATTGGCGCTGGCGTTGCTCACCGGGCCGGCGCCGGCGATTGCCCAGCCAACCGAACCGCTCTGTTTTCCTGATGTGCCGTTGATCGATAACTGCTTGCATCCGTCGTTTGTCGCGTATTGGCGCGATAATGGCGGCCTGCCGGTCTTTGGCTATCCGATCAGTCCGCTGGAACAGTTCGTTGGTGATGAAGGCCGCAACTTAACTGTCCAATGGACGGAACGGAACCGGTTAGAGCTACATCCAGCCAACCCGCCAGCCTATCGCATCCAGATCGGGCGGATGGGGGCCGAGGCGTTGGCGCGGGCCGGACGCGATCCGTTTGCCGATCCGCCTGATGCCGGGCCGCAACCCGGTTGTCTCTGGTTCCCCGAAACCGGTCATAATGTCTGTGATCAAGAACCGGACAATGGTTTTCGCACCTATTGGCAGAACAACGGGCTGCGGATTCCCGGCCTCAGCCGCTATGCCCAATCGCTGGCCCTGTTCGGCTACCCGTTAACCGCGCCACAGATGGAGCGCAACGCCAATGGCGATCTGGTGTTGACACAGTGGTTCGAGCGTGCGCGTTTCGAGTGGCACCCGCAGAACCCGGCTCGTTCGCAAGTATTGCTCGGTTTGCTGGGGCGCGAACTGTACACTGTGTCCCAGCCCTTCCCTGATCTGCGCGGCGGGCGTTCAGTGTTTGGCGTCGAGATTAACCGTGGGATGGTAGCGGCAACTGCTGAGCAATTAGCCGAACTCGGCGCTGATTGGGTGCGCTACAACGGTATTCTCTGGAATGAAGTCGAGCCAACTCCCGGCGCGCGCAATTGGGCGGCTTTACAGCAGGTAGAGGCTGATATCCTCGCGATCAATGCTGCTGGTGCGGTGCCGATGGTGATTGTGCGTGGAGCGCCGGCATGGGCGCAGGCGCAACCTAACAAACCTTGCGGCCCGATCCGCACTGATGCTTTGCCCGCCTTCGCCGCCTTTCTGACCGATGTGGTGGCGCGCTATAGCCAACCCCCCTACAATGTGACCTTTTGGGAGTTGGGCAACGAACCGGATGCGCCGTTTCAACTCGTTGGCGGTGATGCGCCGTTTGGCTGTTGGGCCGATGAGAACGATAACGATGGCTACGGTGGGGCGGTGTATGCAGCGATGCTCAAAGCTGCCTATCCCGCTATCAAGGCTGCCGATCCGCGGGCGCAGGTAATCTTGGGCGGTTTGCTGCTCGACTGTGCGCCTGTTCGACCATTGGCCAATGGCCAGCCGTGCCGGGCCGGTCGCTTCTTCGAGGCAATCTTGCGCGCCGGTGGCGGCGAGTATTTCGATATTGTCGCCTACCACGCCTATGGCTACTTCAGGCGTAACCATGACCCCGACCGCGAACTTCCGAATTGGAGCGATCGCGGCGGCGCGACGCTCGGCAAAGCTGAGTATCTGCGCGCTACATTGGCCCAGTACGGCTATGCCAAGCCGTTGATAATGAATGAGGGTGCGCTGTTATGTTACCGTAGCGCTCCCACCTGCCGCCCCAACGGCTTCGAGGAGGCCAAAGCCGATGCGGTATTGCGCTTGTACACCCGCACCATTGCCGCCGATTTGCTCATGTCACACTGGTATACGCTCAACGGCCCCGGCTGGCAAGAGAGTGGCCTGCTCGATGGCCGGCAACAGCCTGTGCCGGCCTTTCGCGCCTTCCAATTTGCCCGCCAACAGCTCGGCGCTGCGCGCTATCTGCGTCCGGTGACGGTGGCTGGATTAGAGGGGTACCATTTCCGTGCGGCTGAGAGCGAGGTGATTGTGGTCTGGAGCGTTGATGGCGTCGAGCGCGCCTATTCCGTGCCGGCTAATGCCCGCGCGATCTATGATGCGACCGGCGTCGCTCTGCCGTTATCGGAAACGGTAACGCTAACTACTGCACCGCGACTGATTGTGATCCCTGCGCCGTAATGAATTGGGGCGGACTATGAACCATAGTCCGCCCCAACCGGTTATTCCTTCCCCACCCACCGTCCGGTCATTTCGGCCACCAGCGCGTACCGTTCGTGCACATCGGCTAACAGCGCCTCGTCAACCACCTGCGCATTGCGATAGACCTGCTTATCGAGCATCCGGTTGGGGTCGCCCCCCGGCCAGATCCGCCACGAGTCGTTGTCGATCACGTCGGCAACGAGCAGGCTGCCATCGCTAGCCCGGCCAAACTCGATTTTGAGATCAACCAGTGTGACATCGAGCGCGGCCCATGCCATTTCGAGGGTCTGAAAGACCTGCCGGCCCGTGTTCGTGATCTGCTCAACTTCAGCGGCAGTGGCGATCCTCTGTGCGACGATCGCTTCTGGCATGATCTGCGGGTCGTGGCGTGCATCGTCTTTGAGAAAGAATTCAACCAACGGCGGCTCAAATCGCTGTCCCGCCGCTTCGGGATGGCGGCGCAGGTATGATCCCGCCGGCAAACGGCGCATCACCACTTCTAGCGGGATCATTGCGCAGCGCCGCACGACGGTGAGCGTTGGTTCCGGCGCGGCGATGAAGTGGGTCGCAATCCCGGCCCGATTCAGCAAGTGAAAGACGTTGGCCGTGGTCTGCCCGGCTAGCGCCCCTTTACCCTCGATCACACTGCGGCGCGCGCCGTCGCCGGCGGTGATGCCGTCTTTGTGGCGCAGAATTGCCAGATCGGGATCGGTGGGGTGGGCGTACACGATCTTCGTCTTGCCTTCGGCCAACACATGTCCGAGTTCCATAGTCTGCTCCTTCCCGTAGGGGCGCGGGCCGCCGGCTCGCCGATGAATGCTACCCATAGGGACGCGGCCCGCCGATGAATGCTACCCGTAGCAGTTGAGGATGCGATGCCTCAAAGCCCGGTGCTACGCTCCCCTCTCCCGCGCCAGCGGGAGAGGGGCTGGGGGTGAGGGCGAAACGGCGCATCCCAAAGCCATCAACCGTATCTGTGCTCATACGTTCTGTCCACCCTTGAATCCGTAGGGACGCGGGCCGCCGATCCACGCTGCCCTTAGGGCGCAGGCTACCAGCCCGCACTTTACATATCAGTGCGCGGGACACATCCATCGCAGCAATCTCCCGCTGATGCGGGAGCAATGGTTGTAGCGGAGCGATATACCGGCAACTAGCGCAAACGCTCCTCTACCAATACGCTCGGGCCTTTTCCCTATTTCGGCTATTCCCCCTCATCCACCAGCCGCACCGCTGGCGTGGCCGTCACGTGACCAACCAACCGTGCCTCCGGGATGGTTGCCAGCGCGGTTGCCACCGCTTCAGCCGGCACAATCACCAGCATGCCTAACCCCATATTGAGTGCGTGGTAGGCTTCCTGTTCGCTCAAATCGCCAACTTCGACGAGCAATTGGCAGATCGGCGGGATGTCCCACCTCCCGCGCACGATAGCGGCCCCCATGCCTGCCGGCAACACCCGGGGCAGGTTGTCATAAATGCCGCCGCCGGTGATATGGCAGAGCGCTTTGACCGGCGCCGCTGCGCGCAATGCGGTCACTTCGGACAGGTAGCAGCGGTGGATCGCTAGCAGCGCCTCGCCGATGGTTTGCCCGCCGAGGATGGCCGGGCGCGCGTGATAACCCTCGGTGGCAAAATGGTGGGCGACGATCCGGCGGGCCAGCGAGTAGCCATTGGTGTGCAGGCCAGTGCTCGGCAGCGCCAGTATCGCATCGCCGGGGGTGACATCGGCCCGTGGCAGCATGGCATCCCGCTCGACGACGCCGACAATGGTGCCAGCCAGATCGAACGCGCCGGGTGCGTAGACATCGGGCATCTCGGCGGTTTCGCCGCCGATCAGCGCGCACCCGGCGGCGCGGCAGCCGGCGGCGACG
>NZ_DAOTWH010000353.1:0-18751 GCF_034435895.1 Chloroflexus sp. | reverse complement strand
CCGTGGACGGTGGCGACGCCGCCGGCGCCGCCGTTGCTGCCGGATGGCCGGCCATGGCCGCGGATCACGGTTGTCACCCCGTCGTACCAGCAAGCACACTACCTCGAAGAGGCAATCCGTTCCGTTCTCTTGCAGGGCTACCCCAATCTTGAATATATCGTGATGGATGGCGGTAGCCGCGACGGCAGCGTTGAGATTATCCAGCGCTATGCGCCGTGGCTCGCGTATTGGCAATCACAACCCGATGGCGGCCAGTCGGCGGCGCTGGCCGATGGTTTCGCCCGCGCCACCGGCGAGATTCTGGCGTGGATCAATTCGGATGATCGCTTGCTGCCCGGGGCTTTGCAACGGGTCGGTCGCTTCTTCGCCGATCGGCCATGGCTGGCCTTTGCGAGCGGCGATGTCAATTTTATCGACGCTCAGGGTCAGGTCAGCGCGCGTATTTTTGCCTTGTCGCCCAACCCGATGCTAACCGCGTTGTTAGGGGTGCATCGCTGGCCGCAACAGGGCTGTTTCTGGCGGCGCAGCGTCTACGAACGAGTGGGTGGCGTTGACCGCAGCTTGCGTTTCTGCATGGATCGCGATCTCTTCATTCGCCTGAGCGCCGCTGGCCCAAGCCGGCGTTTGCCGGGGCCGCCGTTGGCAGATTTTCGCTTGCACGATGATGCGAAGACCGCGACGCTGCTGGCCGTCTGGCAGCGCGAGCATGCGCTCTTGCTGCGCCGGTATGGGCGACCGTTAAGCGCGCAACAATACGCCGGGTTGCGTGTGCTCTGGTGGCTGTGGCAAAAGCATGCGGGGTTGCGCAGGCGTCTCTACCTGAGTTATGGGCTTGAGTACTAGCGTGGCGCCACTATGGTTGTTGACGGATCGATTGTCTTAAATCCAATTGAACTCGCGGTGCTCGGCCTCATCTGCGGCTACGCGATCTGGCGGGGGCGGCCAGAGATTCCGCTGGCGCTCTACCTATCGGTCTCGCTATGGGCGCGCACTGTGTTTGTCGGGCCGAGCGCCGCCGTCTGGCCATTGCTGGCGACGATCGTGCTGGCGCTGATCCGGTATATGCACACCACGCAATCATGGTCGTTGCTGCCCCGCCAGTTCGATCGCACGATCAATCGCATCTTGCCGGAAAGCGATCGGTGGATTGTACCGTGGATGGGCTTGTGGTGGGGGTGGGCGCTCTGTGTGCTCTTTCAGTTTGGGTTGAGCGATAAGATGCAAGTCGCCCGCTCGCTCATCCTCTACATCATCCTTGGTTCGCTGGTTGCGCTCTTGGCGGTGCGTGATGCGGCTGCCGCTCGCCGGTTTGCGCTGACCTATCTGTTGACTAGCGCATACGGGTTGTACGCGGCGTTGCGGTATATCGATGTGCCGCTCGACCATCTGCTGACCGATCCCGGCCTGTCGTCACTGCCGTACCGTAACCTTGGCATTCGGAATTACCATCACTTTTCGCACCATCTCGGCATTGCCTTTCTGTGCGGTGTCGGTCTGTTCTTGCAAGCGCGCCGGTGGTGGGCTATGGTTGTGTTGTTGGGGTTAGCTATCGTCTGTGGCTACGGCATTTTTCTCACCGGGGCGCGCCAATCGCTCAGCGGCATTGGGATTGCATCGTTGTTTATCTTTGCTTGGGTAGTAGTGCGCCGGGGCGGGTGGCTGCGCCGGGTGCCGGTGGCGCTGGCAACGACGCTGATTGCGGTCATCTGGATCTATCAAGTGGCGCCGCATCTGATTGTGCGGGAGGGCGAGAGCGGGTTGGGCGATTCGTTCAATGTCTTCGCCGATCGGGGTTGGTTGTGGCAGATCGGCTGGAGTTACTTTCTCGCTTCGCCAGTATGGGGATGGGGGTTTGAGCAGAAACTCTGGTCGCACAATCTGTTTATCGGGACGCTGGCCGATCAGGGGCTAGTGGGGATGACCTTTTTTGTAGGCTATTTGATCTGGGCCGGGCGACGATTGCCGTCGATCTGGTCCCAAACTGCCGCCGATGATCGCGGAATCTGGCGGGCCACCTTCTTTGCCGTTATGATCTTTGCCCTCGTGCATGGGCAAGCGTCAGGCAACACCATGACCACCGCCCATCTGCACTGGCCGATGTGGGTGGTGTGGGCCTTGAGCGCCGGTATGCTGGGCGTGCCGGCTGAGCAACCGCAACCAGCGCCGCCGTATGCGCGCCAGCGTGAGCTACAGGCAGGAGTGCAGCCGTGAGTCATGAAACGCGGATAACCTTTGGCATGATCGTGCTCAATGGCGAGCCGTTTCTGCGCTACAACCTGCGTGCCATCTATCCGTTCGCGCACCAGATTATTGTGGCCGAGGGCGCTAGCCCGCGCGCGACGCATGTCGCTACGCCCGACGGCCATTCGATCGATGGCACCTTGCAGGCGTTGTACCGCTTTAAGGCCGAAGAAGACCCCGACGATAAACTGATCATTGTGACTGCCGAGATGTGCGGCCATCCCAACGGCTTTTGGCCGGGCGAAAAGGATGAGCAGAGCCGGGCCTATGCCGAACGGGCGACCGGTGATTGGCTGTGGCAGATCGATGTCGATGAGTTTTACCATCCGGCAGATATCGAGCGGGTCATAGCCTTTCTCCACCACTATCCCGATACGACCTGTCTCTGCTTTCGCGCCTATAACTTCTGGGGCGGGTTCGATTATGTCGCCGATGGCGGTCTCTTTTGGCATCGCCAATATCAAGGCGAGCCGTGGGGCCGGTACCGGCGGGTGTTCCGCTGGCGTCCGGGGTATGTCTATGATAGCCATCGTCCGCCGACCATCGCCGATGAACGGGGCCGGAACATCACGCGCCGGCGCATTCGCCATGCCGATGCCATTGGGGTGTGGATGTACCATTACTATATGGTCTTTCCGCATCAATTCACGCGCAAAGGCGCCTACTATCAGAACCAACCTTGGCCACGAGAACGAGACCGGCTGCGCAAGAATTTGAATTTGCTGCAAGAAGTCAATCTATTGAATGGATTGCGGATTATGGATCAGTATGGCACGCAGAATTGGCTGACCCGCTTTACTGGCCAGCATCCGCAACCAATCCTTGATCTGCGCGCCGATCTCGCCGCCGGCAAGGTGTCTACCGAGCTGCGCCGTACCGATGATATCGAACGTCTGCTTGCTGATCCGCAGTACGCGCAGATGGTGCAATCAGCGGCCCGGCGGGAATGGCTGCGAACGTGGCGGGATCATCTGGTCTATCTGTTGTGGTGGCGCCCGCGTGCGCAGGTGGTGCAATGGGTGCGCGAGCAAACCCCGCCCGCAGTGGTGAAACGATTGCCGCCCGCTGTGCAACGCAAATTCATTCCTGAACATCGCCGGCGCTATCAAGAGCAGCTTGCCCGCTATCAGCGTTCTCTGCGTTCAGGAGATACGGCATGAGCCAACCGCTCTTCAGCATTATTACGATTACCCTCAACTGCGCAGACGATGCCGAACGGACGGCGCGCAGCGTGTTGGAGCAAGATTGGAGCGATGTTGAGTATTTCGTGAAGGATGGCTGTTCACCCGACGGCACTCCCGAACGATTGCGGGCGCTCGGTGTGCGGGTGATCGTGACGCCTGATAGCGGGATTTACGAGGCGATGAATCAGGGCATTGCCCATGCCCGCGGGCGCTACATCTGTTTTATGAATGCCGGTGATCGGTTTGCCGGGCCTGATGCGCTGAGCGCGGTCGCTGCGGCGCTGGCCCGCTATGGCGAACCCGATTTTCTGTACGGTGATGTTCGCTCGTTTGGCCACCATCCCTACCTTGGGCGCGGGCGCGCCGGTGAAGGCCGTTTGATCGTCTACCCTGATCGGCTCAACCGGTTTTGGCTCTATCGCAAAATGATCTGCCACCAGAGCTGGTTTGTGCGCCGCGAGATCTATGCTGCTCAACCGTTCGCTACCGATTACCGCATCCTCGCCGATTACGCCTATCTGCTCGACATGATCTTGCGCCGGCGGGTGAGCTACGGCCATCTGCCGAAAGAGATTGCGCATTTTGCTGGCGACGGGATCAGCAGCCAACGCTCACCGCTGCGTGATGCTGAACGGGCGCGCGCGTTGGCGACGGTCTATGCCCCGTGGGAACGCAAAGCGTATGAGACGATCTTCAGGGGAATGCGATGGCTCAACCGCACGCTTATCTACCCGATGATCCCGCTGCTGCCCGAACGGCTCCGCGCCCGGCTGAGCGGCCTCTGATGGCTGCGCGCCGGGTCGTGCATATTTCGACCGTTCACCAGCCGTTTGATCAGCGCATTTTTTACCGCGAGTGCGCTAGTTTGGCCGCAGCGGGCTATGAAACCCATTTGCTCGTGCCGTTGCCGGTGACGGAGCTTGAGCGGCAAGGGGTGCAGTTGCATAGCGTGGGCGCGCCGGCTGCGCAGCAGTTGGCGTTGGGCCTCAAACGGCGTTGGCGGCGGGTGTGGCAGGCGGCGCGGTTGGCGCGCCAATTGCAGGCCGATCTGTATCATCTCCACGATCCTGAACTGATCCCGTTGGGTCTCTGGTTGAAGGCGACGACGCGGGCGAAGGTCGTGTTTGATAGCCATGAAAATAATACGGCGTACCTGCGCCAGAAATATTATCTGCCCCTGCTTGTGCGTGGCCCGTTGTTGGCCGGCATGGAGGCGCTGGAGCGGCTGGCGGCGCGCGCTTTTGATGCCATCATCACGGCTGATCGCGGGGTGGCCGATCTCTATCTGCGCCGGTTTCACGCTCGCCGGGTGATCACCATTCACAACTTTCCGCATCTTGATCTCTTTTTGCAACAACCGCCGCCTGCCGATGATGCCCCGTTCGATCTGGTCTTCCACGGCACCTTTCCGCGCTATAACCTCGAAGTGACCTTTGCGGTCGCTGAGGCGTTGCGCCGGCGCGGACGACGGGCGCGGTGGCACTTCTTCGGGAAATGTTTTGAGACCGAGTGGGCGCAGGCCGAAATTGCCCGGCGCGGGTTGCACGACGATATCGTGATCGATGCCCAGATGGTGCCGCACGATCAAGTGGCAGCGCAGGTGCGCCAAGCGAAAATCGGCTTTATTCCGCTACCTGATCTGCCCAAGTTTCAGCACAATATCCCAACCAAACTGTTTGAATTTATGGCGTTGGGCATGCCGGTCGTGCTCAGTGATTTGCCGCCGAGCCGTCCGTTTGCCGGTGATGGCCGCTGCGCAATCATGGTGCCGCCGCACGATTACGATGCGTATGCTGAGGCAATCATCCGCCTGCTCGATGACCCGGCTTTGCGCCGGGCAATGGGTGCTGAGGGCCGCCGGCGCGTGATCAATGAGTACAACTGGCAACGGGAATCGCAGTATCTCTTTGCGTTGTACCACGAATTAGTATGAGCCATCACCGTTATCCCCTGCGCCTCATCATCACGGCTGATGATTACGGCGCTTCACCACGGATCAATGCCGCGATCGAAGCGTGTCTGGCCGCTGGCGCGCTGCGGGCAACGTGCGTGATGGCGAATATGCCGGGCTATAGCGAGGCGAGCCGTCTGCGGCAACAGTTTCCCCATGCCTCGATCGGGCTGCATTGGAATCTGACCGCTGGCAGGCCGGTTGCGTCGCCCGATCAGGTGGCGAGTCTGCTTGATGGGCAGGGGCGTTTTTGGCCGGCTGCCACTTTTCGCCAGCGCTGGGTGCTGGGCCGAATCGCGCCGGAACATGTGCTGCGTGAGCTGCGCGCGCAGCATGACCGGTTGGCGCTGGTGGCCGGTCAGCCTGATTTCTGGAATACGCATCAGAATATTCATCTGTTGCCGCGGCTCTTTTCATTAATGGTCGCGCTCGCCCGCCAACTCGGCATTCCGGCGATGCGTTCGCATCAGCGTTTGCGGTTGCCGCTAAAAGGTGCGTCACTGAGAAAACGACTGATTCAGCCGTTTGTGTGGCTTAAAGAGCAGGTGATCGCAGGATGGACGGCAGCGGCGGCGCGTCAAGGCATGCGGATGCCGGCGGGTTTGATCGGTCTGCCGGAGTCTGAAGCGGGTCTGATAACGCTGGCTCAGATGGTGACGCAAATGCCGCGCGTGCCCGTGGCGCCGGTGGAACTGGTCGTGCATCCGGCCCTGCAAATGACCTCCGCACGTTCTGGCGCGTTGGCAGACGTGCAGGCGCGTGAGTATGCGCTGCTGCGCGATCCGGGCTTGGTTGATCGGTTGGCCGCCGTGGGCGTGCAAACGGTTGGCTTCGAGGCATTGGCATAATGCACATTCTCTACTTGCACCAATACTTCACGACCCGCGCCGGCGTCGGCGGCACCCGTTCGTATGAGTTCGCCCGCTTCTTTATCCAGCAGGGCCATCGGGTGACGATTGTAACCGCCGCCGATCGCCAGACGCCGTGGCCCGGCGGATGGTGGCGCCAGCGCGAGGTTGACGGCATTCATGTCGTTGAGGTGCGAGCCGGTTATGCCGACTATAGCCGCGGCACGGCGCTTGGCTATGGGCAGCGGATCATCGCCTTCGTGCTCTTTGCACTGGCCAGCTTGCTGGCCGTGTTGCGGGTCGCACGGCCCGATGTGGTGTTTGCCACCAGCACGCCGCTGACGATTGGCATTCCCGGTATGGTGGCTAGCCGCTGGCATCGCGCACCGCTGGTCTTCGAGGTGCGTGATCTGTGGCCGGAAGCGCCGATCCAGATGGGAGCGCTGCGCCATCCCCTGCTGATTCTCGCTGCGCGCTGGCTCGAACGCGCCATCTACCGCCGGTCATGCCACATTATCGCGCTCTCGCCCGGCATGCGACAGGGGATCATCGATGCTGGCGTTGCACCGGAAAGGATCAGCGTCATTCCCAACGCTGCCGATCTCGACCTCTTCCATCCGCAGCGCGATGGCGGCGGGTGGCGCGCGCGGCTGGGCAATCCATCGTTTCTCGCTCTCTACTTTGGCACCATGGGAGACGCCAACGATCTGCGGCAAGTGATCGAGGCGGCGCGGGTGGTGCAGGAGTGGGGGTATGACGATGTGCTGATCGCATTAGTCGGGCAAGGTCGCCAGCGTCCGCAACTTGAGGCATTAGTACAAGAGTACGGCCTGCGCAATGTGCGGTTTCTTGATCCGTTGCCGAAAGCCGGCGTCGCCGATCTGGTCGCCGCCGCCGATGTCTGCCTGACCATCTTCAAGGCGGTGCCGGTGCTGGCGACCTGTTCGCCCAACAAGCTATTTGACACGTTGGCTGCCGGAAAGCCAGCCATTGTCAACACACCGGGTTGGTTGCAGCAATTAGTCGAAAAGCATCAGTGCGGTCGCTATGCCCGCGCCGGCGATCCTGCCGATCTGGCCGCGCAGATCATCTATTTGCGCGAGCATCCTGACTTCACCCGCCAAGCTGGTTGCAAGGCGCGGGCATTGGCCGAACAGGAATTTGATCGCCGGCAACTGGCCGCAGCGGCACTGGCCGTCTTGCAAACCTGCGCGGCGCGCTGAGGGGTGTGTGCTCCTGCCGTTGCGTGCGATGCGGCGCAGACTCTCTTTTGCTGTCCTGACGCAGCTCTTACCCTCCCCCAGCGAGGGAGGGGCCGGGAGTGGGGCCATTACAAAGGGCGCAGAGGAAGCAAGCGCAAAGAACGCAGAGGCCGCAAAGGGTTTTGGGGATGGTGATCATCCTCTGCGTCCTCTGCGGTAAAAAACTCCCCTCCTCCAGCGGGGACGGGGCCTCTCGCAATGACATCCAGCCCGGTCATGGCAGGCGAAGCGCGGTCAGCGACATCACCCCTCCAATGCTCGTTGCACCGCCACCTCTAGCGAACTAGCCCGAAAAGGCTTCTCAATCAGCGGCGCATCGGTAAGCTCAATGCCCTGCAAGGCGGCAAACCCGCTCATATAGAGCACCTTGAGCGCCGGCGATACCTGCTGCGCTTGCATAGCCAAGGTTCGCCCGTCTATCTCTGGCATCACCACATCGGTAAGGAGGAGATCGATCGGCTCGTCGTGCAGGATTGTGATGGCCGTCTTGCTATCTTGGGCGGCAAAAGCGGTGTAGCCAAGATTGCGCAGCGTGGTGACGATCATGCGCAGCAGATCTGGATCATCATCCACCACCAGTATTCGCGCCTCGCGGCGCGATGCTGGCTCAATCACAACCGTCTCTTTGACTACCGGCTGGCCGGCGCACGGCAGATACAGCCGCACCGTCGTGCCGCGGCCTAACGTGGAATAGATTTGCGCCGTTCCACCCGATTGGCGGGCAAAGCCGTAGACCATCGCCAACCCTAAACCGGTGCCGCGCCCGCGCTCTTTGGTGGTGAAGAAGGGTTCAAACGCGCGCGCGGCTACCTCTGGCGGCATCCCGGTGCCGGTGTCGATCACGTCGATCACGATGTAGCAGCCGGGTGCCAGAATGGCCAGCAACATCGTGTCTTCGCTGGTAACGCGCTGCTCTCTGATTTTGATCATTAAGTTGCCGCCGTTTGGCATCGCATCGCGGCTGTTAATAACCAAATTAAGGATCGCAGCTTCAAGCCCTGCCCGGTCGGCGCGGGCCGGCAGGGTGGTTTGCTCGATTAACTCAAGCTTAATCGCCGAACCGACGGTCACTTGGATGAGCGGCAAAAATTCACGCAACACTTGACTGACATCAATGGTGGTCGGCGCCAATGGTTGCCGGCGGGCCACCGCCAAGAGACTCTTGGTCAGTTCGGCGCCACGAAGCGCCGCATGCAACGAGGCCTCGATCATCTGCCGCGTCGTTTCATCGCCTTGCCAATCACTGAGCGAGAGATCAAGATTGCCGATAATGATGCCGAGTAGGTTGTTGAAATCGTGGGCCAACCCGCTGGTGAGTAAGCCCAGTGCTTCAAGCTTCTGCGTTTCGCGGATGCGCTCATCGAGCTGCTTGCGCTCGGTAATGTCGCTCAAGGCGCCAACCATGCGCATCACTTTGCCGTCAGCGTCGCGCAACGCTTCACCCCGCGCCAAGATCCACCGATAGTTGCCATCGCGGTAGCGCATACGAAATTCCATGTTGAATGGTTCACTGCCGGCAAAGTGGCGATCGAGCGCCTTTGTCACTGCTGGCCAGTCGTCAGGATGGATGCGCTCGAAGAAGGTGGTGATGGCATTGGGCAGCTCATCCTCGCCAAACCCAAACAGCGCCTTCCACTGTGGCGAGAGATAGGTCACGCCATTGAGAATATCCCAATCCCAGACCCCATCTTTCACTGCGCGTTCGGCCAGCGCGTACCGTTCTTCGCTTAACCGGAGCCGTTCCGCGATCACATGTTGCTCGATCACCGGCCCGGCGAGATGGCTGATAAATTGGAGAAGCGTGAGATCATCGCTGAGCGGTGGCATAGCCCGCGCTGACCAAACGGTAAACGCACCAATCGCCGCGTTGCCAGCGCCGAGGATCGGTTCCGCCCACAGCGTAGACAAGCCGCTCTCTTGTGCGGCGGACGCAAAACGAGCCCAGTTGGGATCAGCGTGTAAGTCCGGCACGATCACGCGCTGCTGCGTGAGCAGCGGATGCCAGATGGCTTCCTGCCCCGGCTGAAGGCTCTGTTCTAGCATCTGGCTGAACGTAGACGGCAGGTTGGGGGCAATGACGTGGTGTGGCCAGCGGGTGGCGGGGTCGAAAAGCGCAATGGCGCAGCGTGTATCGGGTTGCTCTTCTTCAAAGGCTTTGATTAAGGTATTCATTAGGGTTTGCAAACGTTCACCTCCTAACAGGCTGGTGAAGAGTTGGACCCGGATCCGTTCGTGCAATTCGAGCCGTTTCAAGGCGCTGATGTCGGTATGGGTGCCGAGCATGCGCACTGGCTTGCCATCCGCATCGCGCTCGACAATCGCCCCCACCGATAGGATCCATTTCCATCCGCCCTGCCGCATCCGCGAGCGAAATTCGACCCGATATTCGGGAATGTGACCGCTGAGGTAGTTGAGGTAGGTCTGATAGACTGCGGTCGCATCGTTGGGGTGCAGCCGGTCGCGCCATTGCTGGTTGGTTTCAGTAAACGTAACTGGATCGTACCCCAACATGGTTGCGTATTCATCGTTGACCACGACCTGCCCGTTGCGCAGATCGAGATCGTACAACCCTTGATTAGCGGCGCGCAACGCTAATTCAAGCCGGCGCGCATTGATCTGAAGTGTTTGTAAACTTTCGTATTCGGTGGTGACATCGGTGAAAAAAACAAAAATAAAGGTCTGGCCGTTGCCATACGTGCCTCCCGGCGCGATATTGCAGTAGAAGATTGAGCCATCGCGCCGGCGGCAAATGATATTGAGCAGTGGTGTGTCATCGCCAGCGCTCATACGCTGAAAGGCGTCAATGATCGCTGGGCGAGATTCGCTTGGGTGCAAATCTTCGATCAGCAGGTTGGTCATTTCCGCTGCCGAATACCCGAAGAGTACGTGCATTGCCCGGTTGGCCCACCGCACCCGCCGGCTGGCCAGTTCGGCTTCGATCACGCCGTGCGGCGTATGTTCGACGACGGTGCGCAACCGGCGCATTTCGCGGTCGGCCCAGCGCTGCATCCGCTCCTCGCGCTGCGCGATCAATGGCAAGCGAGCCAGATCGCTCTCGATCAAGAGATCGATAATGGCCTGCTCATTGGCAAAATGCCTGACATCATATTCTGCCAAGGTGCAGATGAGCACGAGTGCGATACCCACCGGCAGGCTGTAGCGCGCGGCTGGCCGGCAGACAATCAAGGCCGGCGGTTGGGTTTCGAGGTGTGTGATCAGGTCGCTCAGCGTAGGAGCGAAGGAATAGCTGATCTGGGGAAAGGGCACCAGCGTTTGAATGATCGACTCCCGTAGATCGTCAATGGCGAAAAGAAGGAGGTGGGTGCGAGTGCCGGCCATGGTGGTATCCTATGTGTACACCGAGGCGACAAATCGCACCGGGTATATATCATTATATCACTCCGCTTCGCTATTGCCTATATTCTGAGGCGGATGTTCGCTCTTCCACCCATCACCCCATGCGCTATCGCGCGCGCGCCGCCATGCCTCGCCTTGGCTGCGGGTGACGGTGATGTGTTGCAGGCCCTGCGCCGTGCAAACCTGTAGTTCGATCCGCTTGCTATGGGTGATGGGGTGGCGCACGATCCGTCCGCTGGCCGGCGGCGCGCCGTGGCGGGCAGCGATGAGGTACGCGAACTTTTCGTCTTCAAACGGCGCGCCTGCGCCTTTGAGACGGCGTTGGAAGGCAGGCCGCGCAATCCGTTGCCCAAAATGGCACCAGTCATTGCGGGCGGCGAGCGGGCACTCGCCGGTGTGCGGGCACGGCGCGAGGATGCTGGCATCACGCTTGATCAATTCGCTGCGGATGCTCAACATGGTGGCATGGCCTGCCGGCGTGCCCGGTTCAACCAGCACCAATGCGCCGTGTGTGGCTTTCCAGAGCCGGCTGAGCAACAGTACCCGCACTGCCGGCTCGATCTCGCCGTAGACATACCCAGCGACCACCAGATCGCTGTCTGTCAGCCGGTCGAGGGCAAGAATATCACCGTGTTGCCACATGATGGGCGGCAGATCGGCGCTGGCGGCCAATTGCTCGCCGAGGCGCGCCATCGCCGGTTGCCGTTCGATCGCGACGATCCGTCGTAGCGACGGCCACTGTTCGGCGGCGGCCCAGATCGCGGCGCCGCTGCCCGCGCCCACATCGAGCATACGAATCGGGGCAAAATCAGGTTGCGCCTCTGCCAACCGCTTAAACACCGCTCGTAGCGCGGCGTAGGTGGCCGGCATGCGCCATGCCGCATAGGCCACCGCTTCCAGCGGCGACGTGATGACCGGCGCGTTGCCGGCACTTGCTTCCCGGTAGCGATTCGATAACGCGGCTGCGGTCTGCTCAAGCGCCGCCGCTGGCTGGGTGGCGATCACGCGCTCAAGTGCGCGCTGTAACGGAGCTGGTAGTTGCATAGTTCGTTCCTCAACTGCTTTGGTAGCTCTCTCTATTCTATTGCATACCCCAAGACGTAACCGAATCCCCCGAAGGTCGAGCCAGCTCGTTCCTCTCTATACGATAGGTTCAAGGTCAGACAGAATACATGAGCGCAGATATGGTTGAAGGCTTTGCAATGCGCTGGCTCTCCCTCACCCCCAGCCCCTCTCCCACTGGCGTTGCAAGGCGGACAGAACATCGGTCTGGTACCCGGCCCTTCAGGGCCGGGCTAGGGGTACGAAGCCCGCTGCACGGGCTGGATCCCTCACCCCCGGGACCCCGCTCCCACCTGACGGCGGGAGCGGGGGATCCGCGGAGGGGAAGGGACAGGCACTGCTCCCGCGGAAGGCAGCAGCGCCCCTCTCCCGTGTGGCGGGAGAGGGGATGGGGGTGAATTGGCCCAGCGCGCCCCTGATGTCATTGCGAGCCGCGCGTAGGGGTATCGCGGTGCGATGTCCTACGCGGCGAAGCAATCCCCCGCGAGCGCGGGAGCCATCACTGCCCGCATCCTGTTCGCCTACGCAGGAGCTTGCTGCGGGTGCGGCGCGTCCTCGCACGGACATTAGGAAAGTGGGGTTACGCCCCCTTTCTGCCACAACGAGCGCAAACGGTGCGCTGCTGCTCCCTGCTCATTTCATGGTATACTAAAGGCATAGCGCCCACTTACAAAAGAATCTCCTATCAAAAACCAAAGGTGCGGCCCGCTAGCCGCAGGAGTACGGAATGAACCGTGCTGAACTGATCGCAGAGCTTGAGCGCATTCTTGGCCCGCGCGGCGTGGTGGCCACACCCGATGCGTTGCTGACCTACGATGCCGACGGTTGCGTGATGGACACCCACGAGCCGCATGTGGTGGCGTTGCCAACCAGCGCCGAGCAAGTGGCAGCGATTGTCCGGCTAGCCGCTCGCGCCGGGATGCCAATCGTGCCGCGTGGCGCCGGCACTGGTCTATCGGGTGGCGCAACCCCGATGCAGGGCGGCATTGTCATTTCTACTGCCCGCATGGATAAGATTTTACAGGTTGATACCGCCAATGGTCGCGTGCTGTGCCAACCCGGTGTGATTAATTGGGAGTTGTCACAGTATCTCAAGCCGTTCGGCTACCAATTCGCCCCCGATCCCTCGTCGCAAAAAGCTTGCACTGTCGGCGGCAATATCGCCAACAACTCCGGCGGCCCCCATTGCCTTAAGTATGGCATTACTGCCAGCCACGTGCTGGCCGTGCAGGTCGTGCTGCCTAATGGCTCGATTGTGTGGACGGGAGATGGCAGCGCGCATACCCCCGGCTACGATTTGACCGGCGTGATCACCGGCTCGGAAGGGACGATCGGTTTTGTCACGGCGGCGTGGCTGCGCCTGACCCGGCTGCCCGAAGCGGTGCGGGTGGTGTTGGCGCTCTTCCCCGATATTGCTGGCGCTTCCAATACGGTCTCCCAAGTGATTGCGAGCGGGTTGCTGCCGGCGGCGCTAGAGATTATGGATCGGCTAGCGATTAAGGCCGTCAATGATATGTACAAGTTAGGGTTGCCCGAATCCGCCGGCGCTGCGTTGCTGATCGAGGTTGACGGCGTGGAAGATGGGCTCGACGATCTGCTGCACGATGTAACCGCGATCTGTTGGCGCAACGGCGCGATCGATGTCCGCCCAGCCCGTACCTTGGCCGAGCAGAATCAGGTTTGGGCGGCGCGCAAGAATGCCTTCGGCGCGATGGGCCGCCTTGCGCCGACCTACTATCTGGTTGATACGGTGGTGCCGCGCACCAAACTGCCGCAGACCATGGATGAAGTGGGCCGGATTTCGCGCGAGTTCCGCTTGCCGATCGCGAATGTGTTCCACGCCGGCGATGGCAACTTGCATCCGATCATCCTCTTTGATCGCCGCGATCGCTCGCAGAATCAGCGCGCGCTCGAAGCCGCCACTAGCGTGATGAAGGTGAGCATCGATTTCGGCGGCGTTATCAGCGGCGAGCATGGCATCGGTGTTGAGAAGCAAGATTACATGACCTTGCTCTTTACGACGGATGATCTCGCGGCGATGGCTGGTCTGCACCAGAGTTTCGACCCGCACGATCTGTTTAATCCCGGTAAAGTGTTCCCCAAGGGGCGCAGTTGCGGCGAGTTGGCCGCCTTGCGTCGGTCGGGGGTGGCGTGGAGTGCTTTGAAGTCGAGTTAAGCCCATGAATCTCGCCCTGTTACGCGCCGATCTAACAGCGATAAGCGGTGAGCAGTACGTCCGTGAGCATCCCGTCGATCGCCAAACGTATGGCCAAACGCCGTTGCTGGCGGTTGCTCCCGGTTCACTCGAAGAGTTGGCCCAGACGGTGGCCCGTCTCGCGGCTGAACCGGTGGCGATCGTGCCGTGGGGTGGCGGCACTCAGCAGACGTGGGGTCGCCCGCCGGCTCGCCCGTTTGTGGTGGTGGAAACAAGCCGTCTGAACCGCATTCTTGACTATACTCCTGACGATCTGACCATTTCGGTCGAGGCGGGTATGACTTTGGGCGCATTGAGTGCCGCCTTAGCCGCCAATGGCCAGATGTTGCCGTTCGATTGCCCCTTGCCGGCGCAGGCAACGATTGGCGGTTTGCTCGCCACGGCGATGGATGGCCCGCGCCGGTTGGGGTATGGCTCGGCGCGCGACTTGCTGATCGGCATTCGCGTGGTCGAAGCGACCGGACGCGTCTCGAAAGCCGGCGGCATGGTGGTCAAGAATGTCAGCGGCTTCGATATGATGAAGCTCTACCTTGGCAGCTTCGGCACGCTGGCGATCATTGCCTCGGCCAATTTTAAGCTGATTCCGCAGCCACGGGCCGCTGTTAGCATTCTCTGCCGCGCCGCGACGCCAGCCCCGCTGTGGAAACTGATCAATGCGATTGCCGCGAGCCAACTGGTGCCGGTGGCTGTCGAGTATCTTGAAGGTCTTGAGCTAGCCGGGGCGCCGTTTGCCGTGGCCGTGCGCAGCGAGGGCTTGCCGGCGGCGGTTGAACGCCATGTGCGCGATGTCACCGCGTTTGCGCAGCAGGCCGGCGTCAGCGCCGAACCGCTGCGCGACGCCGGCCATGAACAGCTTTGGAACGCGATCAATGATGTGCCGCAGACGGCAACGCTCGCCGCTGATGAGCTGGTCGTGCGTGTGACCTGCTTGCCTGCCGATCTGAGCAATGCACTGGCAGCGGCGCGCGCGGCGGCCCAACGCGCCAATCTGCCGCTGCAAGTTACGGCGCGCGCGCTGAACGGTGTGGCCTATCTGCGGGTGCGCGGCCCGGCGGAAGCGTTGCGCGAGTGGCATGCTGCCCTGCTCAAAGCCGCGCCCCAGACGATGCTGCTCGCTGCGCCGCTGGCATTGATTGCCGAGCTGCCGGCTTTCGGCACGCATATCGCTAACCTTGATTTGATGCGCCGGATCAAGCAGGAGTTTGATCCGGCCGATCTGCTCAATCCGGGCCGGTTTGTGGTGGGTTAGGCGGGATAGATGAAACAACCCGGCGCAAGGTCTCGCCTACGCAACGGATCGGGTTTATCCTGTTCTTCTGGGTTGAGCGCTTGAGCACATACACAACTTATCGCACGTTCAGCCCGCGCAGCGAGCTTCGTAACCATAACTTGGCCCTGAAGGGCTAGGGCCAAAAACTTGGCCACCGGGCCGGGTGCGCGAGCACCTACCCAACCCATCGTACGTTCAGCCCGCGCAAGGGGCTTCGTAAGGCAAGCCCGGCCCTTCAGGACCGGGCGCACACCCCGGCCATTGGGTTAGGCCAAAACGATCGCATAGGAGCACAAACGCTGCGCATATCATAAGGAGTATCTATAGTGTCTGTTGCTACACCGGCAACCTTGATCGATGATCTCCGCGCCGCGCTGGGGGGCGATGCCGTTGTCGCTGCTCCCGAAGCGTTGTTGACGTATGAATCCGATGGCAGCATGCTGGTCTCGCATCCGCCGGATGTGGTGGTGCTGCCAGTGACCGCCGAGCAGGCTGCCGAGGCGGTGCGCTTGGCTGCCCGCGCCGGCATGCCGATCGTGGCCCGGGGCGCTGGCACCGGCATTGCCGGTGGCGCGGTGCCGTTGCGTGGCGGCGTGATGATCAGCACGGCGCGCATGAATAAAACCCTATCGGTCGATCTGCGTTCGCGGTTGGCAGTGGTGCAACCCGGTGTGGTCAACTCTGATCTGAATGCCTATCTTGCCCCGCGTGGCTGCCAGTTCGCGCCTGATCCCTCCTCCCAACGCGCTAGCACCATCGGCGGCAATATCGCCACCAACGCCGGCGGCCCCCATTGCCTCAAGTACGGCGTGACCAGTAATCACGTGTTGGCGGTCGAGGTGGTTGATCATACCGGCCAACGTTATTGGACTGGCGATGGCGTGCTTGATCCGGTTGGCTATGACTTGACCGGTCTCATTGCTGGGAGCGAAGGGACGCTCGGCGTTGTGACGGCGGCGATCGTCCGCCTCACGCCGTTGCCTGAGTCGGTGCGGGTGGTGCTGGCCCTCTTCCCGTCGGTGGTGGCGACGGCAGCGGCGGTAAGCGCCGTGATCGCTGCTGGTTCGCTGCCGACTTCGCTCGAATTGATGGATCACAACGCGATTCGGGCCGTCAATCAAGCCTACGAACTGGGCCTGCCTGAAACGACCGGCACGACTGCGCTGATTATTGAAGTCGATGGCGTCAATGATGGTCTTGATGATCAGCTCGATCAGATTATCGCCATCTGCCGCGCGCACGGTGCCTTCGATCTGCGCCCAGCCCGCGATCCGGCGACGCAGGCCCGCGTCTGGACAGCGCGGAAGTCGGTGGCTGGCGCGATCGGTCGTCTTGCCCCGGCCTACTATCTGGTTGATACGGTGGTGCCGCGCACCAAATTGCCGCTGATGATGGAGCAGGTCGAGCGGTTGCGCGCCGAGTACCGGCTTGAGGTGTGCAACGTTGCCCACGCCGGCGATGGCAATTTGCACCCGCTCGTGCTCTATGATCCGCGTGATCCTGATCAGCGCCGGCGCGCGCACGATCTGGCGGCGAGCGTGCTGGAATTGAGCATTGAACATGGTGGGGTCGTGAGCGGCGAGCACGGCATCGGGCTGGAGAAGTGCGAGTATCTGCCGCGCTTCTTCTCACCCGCTGAGTTGCAGTTGCACGCCACGATCCATCAGGTCTTCAATCCGACCGGCTGTTTTAACCCAGCCAAGATCTTTCCCGCTGACACGACCCCCGCCGAGTTAGCTGCTGCGCGTGCGGCCCGCTTGCAACAGCATGATCCGGCCCGCGCCGCTACTGCGCCGGCTCCCGGTACATTCGTTGCGCCGGAAACGCCGGCTGCCGCTGCCGAGTTGCTCAATGCTTGCCATCACGCTGGGGTGGCGGTGATTCCGACCGGTGGTACGACATCGCGTTCACCAGACGCGGTGACGGTTTCTACCTTGCGCTGGCACGGGCCGCTGCTCTACGAGCCGGACGATCTGACGATCAAGGTGGCTGCTGGTACCACGCTGGCCGAGTTGCAGGCGTTGCTGGCGCCGAATAACCAGATGCTGCCGCTCGATATTGCCGATCCGCAGCGCAGCCTTGGCAGTCTAGTGGCGACGGCGACCGATGGCCCGCGTCGCTTGGGGTACGGTTCGTTCCGTGATTGGGTGCTGGCGCTCGATGTGCTCGAACCCGATGGCGAGCTGGTGCGGCTTGGCGCGCAAGTGGTCAAGAACGTCACTGGCTATGATCTGGTGAAACTCTACGTCGGCAGTGCCGGCACGCTCGGCCTGATCACGGCGGTGGCGCTGCGGCTCTTTCCCCAGCCGCCAGCGAGCGCGACCTTGCTGGCCCAGATGCCTGATGCGGCGACGGCATGCACCCTGCTCGACGCGCTGGCCGCCTCGCGGCTGTTGCCTACGGCGGTCGAATATCTGGCCGATCGCAATGGCGTGGTGGTGGCCATACGGGCCGAAGGCCATCCGGCAGCGGTCGAGCGCCATCTGCGCGAGGCGACGGCGCTGGCCCAGCAGCGCGGCGGCATGGTGTCGGTTGCCCGCGCTGCCGATGAGACCGCGTTCTGGCAGCAGACCGTCACCCGTTATGCGCCGGTTACCGATCAGACGCTGCTGCGTCTAAGCGTCTGGCCGGCCCGTTTTGCCGCCGCGCTCCACACCATCGAGCAAGCGGCTCAGCGCCGGCAGGTGGCGGTTGCCGTCACCGCCCATGCGCTGAATGGCATCATCTACCTGCAAGTTGCCGGCGATCCGGCGCAGGTGGCTGTCTATCACGCCGAGTTGGTCGCTGCGTTTCCGCATGCCCGCTTGCTCGCCTCCCCGCCGGCGCTCGTCCCGCAGGCGCCGGTGTGGGGCCAGCCGCCAGCGGCGCTTGACCGGATGCGCGCGCTCAAAGTTGCGATTGATCCCTACTACCGGATGCACCCAGCCGCGTTTTGGTTTACCAATCAGCCTTCATAATCCAGAGGAGAAGCGCCTGTGACAGTGACTCAACCTTCGTCACCCGCATCGCAGCCGGTCGTTCCGCTCGTGATCGGCTTTAGCGCCAAAGATAAACCCAGCTCTGACATAATCAACACCTGCGTTCACTGCGGGTTGTGCCTCTCGTCGTGCCCGACCTACCGCGAGACCGGTCTTGAGATGGCTTCGCCGCGGGGCCGAATCTATCTGATGAAGGCGGTTGATGAAGGTCGGATCGGCCTTGACAGCGAAGTTTTTCAAGAGCAGATGAGCCTCTGTCTCAATTGCCGGGCATGCGAAGCGGTCTGTCCGTCAGGGGTGCAGTACGGTGCGATCCTTGAAGCGAGCCGGGTCCAAATCGAGCAGGCCCGCGCTGGCAAGGCCGGCCCGCCGGCGACTCCCGG
>NZ_DAOTWH010000352.1:0-35521 GCF_034435895.1 Chloroflexus sp. | reverse complement strand
GGCGGGCGCGCGCCACCGTTGCCTCCAGCCGCTCGACCGGCACCCCCAACCGCGCTGCTACCGCCTCCGGCGGGCGCGGTACGAACAAGATCGACTTGCCCTCAAAGTTCCCCTGCCGCGTCACCCCATAGTACGCGCCGACCAGCGTCGCATCGTCGCCGAGCGCCAACCGCAACTCATCCGGCGTCCAGACATAAAACGCGCCCTCTTCGGCATGGGCCGCGCCGGGAGCCGGCAAGCTATCGGCGTCTTCGCTGCTGAAAAACGCACCGTCGGGGTGGCGCAGATCGCGCAGCATGTAGGCAAAGGTTTCATCGGTGATGCGGGCCAAGAAGGGATCGCCAGTAACCAGCGCCGCCAGATGGTAGACTTCAGCCAGCAGCGCGTTGTCGTAGAGCATCTTCTCGAAGTGGGGCACCAGCCAGCGCGCATCAACGCTGTAGCGGTGGAAGCCGCCCCCCACCTGATCGTACATTCCGCCGCGCGCCATCTGTTCAAGGGTCTGGTGGAGCATCGGCAAAGCCTGCACATCGCCGCGCAGATGGGCGCGCAACAAAAACTCCAGCACCAACGGCTGGGGAAACTTTGGCGCATCGCCAAACCCGCCGTACTGCGGGTCAAACTCGCGCCCGATCTTCTCGGCGGCAGCCATCACGAGCGCCCCGTCTACTGAAGCGGTTTCGGGCAAGGGCTGGGCCAGCCGCTTGATATGGTCGAGCAACTCGTGGGCGGAAGCGGTGACGTCAGCGCGGCGGGTGCGGTACGCCTCGGCAATCGAAAGCAACACCTGCCGCCAGCTCGGCATGCGGTAACGGGCCGCTTTGGCGTCGGGCGGGAAGTAAGTGCCGGCATAAAACGGCGTGCCGTCGGGCAAACAGAAAACATTGAGCGGCCAGCCGCCTCTGCCGGTTAAGGCTTGCGCCGCTGCCATATAGATACTATCGAGATCGGGCCGCTCTTCGCGATCGACCTTGATATTGATAAAATGCTCATTCTGGATCGCCGCCACCTCTGGGTCAGCAAAACTCTCGTGGGCCATCACGTGGCACCAGTGGCAAGCGGCATAACCGATGCTGACCAGAATCGGCTTATCTTCACGCTGGGCGCGTTCAAGCGCCTCCTCGCCCCACGGATACCAATCGACCGGGTTATCGGCGTGTTGTTGCAGATACGGGCTGGCCTCGTTCGCCAACCGGTTGAGCGGGCGCGCGCCGGCGTCCATGACTCCTCCTTTCGATAGCAGATGCTGTCTGAATTGTAGCACAAATGCCACGAGTAGAACATATTTTCGCAAGTATTCGACAAAACCGCCCGGATCGGGTATAATAAGAGATGGCAAACATCGCATTATGATGCGCTAAAACCGACTAACGGAGCAACCAATGGAAATCGGCATCGTCCGGCCCGTCAACATCACCAACGAGATGCGGACGGCCTACCTCAGTTACGCGATGAGCGTGATCGTTTCGCGCGCTTTGCCCGACGCGCGCGACGGTCTCAAACCGGTGCAGCGGCGCATCCTGTACGGGATGTGGGATATGGGCTTCCGCAGCAACCAGCCCTACAAAAAGAGCGCCCGTATCGTCGGTGATGTGCTCGGCAAGATGCACCCGCACGGCGACAGCGCCGTCTACGATGCGCTGGCCCGTATGGCGCAGCCATGGAGCATGCGCTACCCGCTCATCGACGGCCAAGGCAACTTCGGCTCGATTGACGGCGACCCGCCGGCGGCGATGCGCTACACCGAAGCTCGCCTCGCCCCGATCGCCGAAGAGTTGCTGAGCGAGATCGAGAAAGACACGGTCGATTTCCGCGACAATTTCGACGGCAGCTACCGCGAGCCGGTCGTGTTGCCGGCCATCTTGCCCAACCTGCTGCTCAACGGCGCTTCCGGCATCGCGGTCGGTATGGCCACCAACATCCCGCCTCACAACCTCGGTGAGCTGTGCGACGCGATCAGCTATCTGATCGACAACCCGGAAGCGACCGTTGAAGAGCTGATGCAAATCATCCCCGGCCCCGATTTTCCCACCGCTGGGTTGATTTTGGGCACCGAAGGCATCTTGGCCGCCTACAGCACCGGGCGCGGCCAGATCACGCTGCGGGCCAAGACCCACATCGAAGAGGTAGGCCGCGGCGCGTTTATGATCGTCGTCACCGAGCTGCCCTATCAGGTCAACAAGGCCCGCCTGCAAGAGCGCATCGCCGAGCTGGTCAAAGACCGCAAGATCGAGGGTATCCGCGATGTGCGCGACGAGAGCGATCGCAACGGTATGCGGCTAGTGATCCTGCTCAAGCAAGAGGCCCAACCCAAGAAGGTGCTCAACGCGCTCTACAAGCACACCCAGATGCAGACCACCTTCGGCATCAATATGCTGGCGCTGGTCGAGCATGGTCGCCAGCCGCGCGTCTTGACCCTCAAGCGGCTGCTGCAAGAGTACATCAACCACCGCCAAGAGGTCATCCGCCGCCGCACCGAGTTCGATCTGGCCCGCGCCCGCGAGCGCGCCCACATCCTCGAAGGCTTGAAGATCGCGCTTGATAACCTTGACGCGGTGATCCAGACCATCCGCGACTCGCGCACTGCCGAGAGCGCGCGCAACAACCTGATGCGCAACTTCTCGCTCACCGAACGGCAGGCGCAGGCGATTCTCGATCTGCAACTGCGCCGGCTGGCTGCGCTTGAGCGCCAGAAGATCGAGGACGAATACCGCGAGGTGATCAAACTGATCGCCGAACTCGAAGATATTTTGGCCAATCCGCGCAAGGTGCTGCACCTGATCCAAGAAGACCTTGCCCGCTTGAAGGAGAAGTACGGCGACCCGCGCCGCACCCGCATTATTCCTGACGTCACTGGCGCGGTCAGCGACGAGGATCTGATCCCCGATGTGCGGGTGATGATTACCCTCACCGACCGCGGCTACATCAAGCGCCAATTGCCCGACGCCTACCGCACCCAGCGCCGCGGCGGGCGCGGCATCAAGGGCATGCTCACCCGCGAGCAGGATATTGTCCGCCACCTGCTGACCTGCAATTCGCTCGATAACCTGCTCTTCTTCACCGACCGCGGCAAGGTCTACCAGATCAAGGCCCACGAAGTGCCCGACAGCTCGCGCACCGCCAAAGGCCTGCCGCTGGTCAACCTTGTGTCGCTCGAACCGGGTGAGCAAGTGACCTCGATGCTGGCCGTGCGCGAATTTGACGCCGAGTATCTGGTGATGGCGACGGTGCGCGGCAAGATTAAGCGCACCCAACTGCGCGAGTATAGCCAAGTGCGCTCGAACGGCCTGATTGCGATCGGGTTGGAAGAGGGCGATGTGCTAGGGTGGGTGCGGGTCAGCCACGGCCACGAAGACATCTTGCTCACAACCGCGCGTGGGCAGACGCTGCGCTTCGAGCAGAGCGAAGTGCGCCCGATGGGCCGCCCGGCCACCGGCGTGATCGGGATCAATCTGGCCGATGGCGATCGGGTGGTGAGTATGGATTTGGCCGAAGAAGGGGCCGATCTGCTCGTTGTCACCGCCCGCGGCATCGGCAAACGCACCGCGCTCAGCGAGTACCCGGTGAAGGGCCGGGCAACCGGCGGTGTGATCACGATCAAGCTGCGCAACGAAACCGATGAAGTCGCCGCCGCCGCGGTTGTGCATGAGCACTCGCTGCTCACCTTCATCACGACCGGCGGTATGGTGATGCGTACCAGCGCCAGCGAGATTTCACGCTTGGGCCGGGCGACCCAAGGCGTGACGGTCGTGAATGTCGCTTCTGGTGATCGCGTTGCTGCTCTCTCGGTGGAAGGCCCCGACGAGAACGGCAATGGCGCCGCGCCAACGCTTATCGACCCAATGGGGTGACGCGCAGCGACCAAGCTAGCCAATCACACTGTACGGGCGGGTTGCCAACCCGCCCGTATCGTTGCCCATGCGCCGCGCCATCATCACATCCGGCCTTACGTTGCCATCCCTCACCCCGTATCCGGGGTTGGCGTTAGCGTTGGTTCAGCGTCCGGCGAGGGTTCAGGGGTAGGGATCGGTGTCGGTGTGGGAACCGGCACAATCGTCACCGTCACCTCAGGCGGGTCGCCAACAATGCTCACACCGCTCGGCAAGGCGGGGCGGACTGCAAACTGGTAGCTGCCGGGGCCAAAGGTGCTGAGATCGAGCTGCACCACCAGCGGCGCTGAAGCAAGCGCGCTGAGCTGCGCACTCGTGCCGGCAAAGGTCAGCTCAACCACATTTGGCCGCACCGAAGCCAGCAAATCTCGGTTCAAGCCGGTAAAGATCACCTCTACCGGCAGACGCACCTGAAATGGTAACGGGATAGGGGCGATGTTGATCGTCACCTGCACCGCGTCTGGCTCACCCTGCGCCGGCGATGTGCCGGCCGGAATAATCAGCGGCACAATCCGAACCACCGGTTCACGCGCATCTCTAATATCAATCGCCTCGGTTTGCAAGAGATTGATCGCATCGAGTGGGCCGGAACTGCCGGTCAGCGTAATCAGCGGCGGTTCCACCTCGATCCTAGTCACGGCAAAACCCGGCGCCGGGGAACCGATCACGACCGGCGATACTGGAACTAAGCGCAAACCGACCACCGGATTGATTGGAATGATGACGGTGATCGAGGCTGGCCGTACCTGCACGCCATCAACCGGTTGATTGTTGGCGTCAATCGGGGTCAGACTGAGGGGAGCGATATAGGTGGCGCGCAACTGGGCGATATTCGCCACCGTCCGCACCGCCACCACTCGCCGCACCCGGCTCTGGGGGCCGCTGATTGTCACCGTACTAATCGGTTCGCCGTTGTAGCGCAATTCTGGCGTGCCCCGCTCGAAGCTAAAGGGCGGCGAGCCGAAGATTTCCAGATTAATCGGCGCCGTCACCGTTTCAACCGGTTCCAGCCGCACACTAATCGCCGCTGGTTCGACCCCGCCGGCGGGCACGCTAAACGACAGATTGCTGCGGGTCGGCTGTACGTTGATCGGCACCAGATGATCACCGGGGCCAAGGTCGCTCAGATCGGCCACCACTCGAATATCGACTGGGCGCAATTCCGAGCGTTGGCGGCGATCGGTACGGAGCGTAACGTCAACCGTTGGGAATGAGGTGGTGGGGATGCCATTGGCATCAACGACGATCAAATTATCGGCCAAACCGACAAGTTGCAGGGTCAGATCCTCAAACCGGGCCGTCTCTTCTGGATTCTCGCTAAACGAGACGAACGACCAGAGCGCAAAGCTCAAACCGACCGCCAGCAACACACGCAAGATGATCGAGCGCACACCATTCATGTCATGCCGCCCTCTTCGCTTCCGGTTCTAGCGGCACCTGCATCAGGTCGGCCAGCATCGTCCGCAACCGGGCTTCGGTCAGATAACTAACCAACCGGCCATCACTGACCAGCGAAATCGCACCGGTCTCTTCCGACACCACCACCGCTAGCGCATCGGATTGTTCGGTAATCCCCTTGGCAGCGCGATGGCGCGTACCATAACGGCGCGGCCCGGCGATATCTTCACTGAGCGGCAATACCACATTGGCGGCCAAAATGCGATTACCGCGAATAATCACCGCCATATCGTGCAGGGGCGAATTAGGGTAAAAAATATTGAGTAGGAGCGGCACTGAAATGCGCGAATCGAGGATCACACCTCGATCGGCAAATTCTTGCAGTTGGGTGCGCCGTTCGATCACCATCAACGCACCCACCCCCTGTTGCGAGAGTTGGGCGGCGGCGCGGCTAATGACCGTAATCGTTTCGAGCAATTCAGAGCGGTTAGCGCCGCCAAATGGCCGGCCAAACAGATCGCTCGAACGACCAAGACTTTCGAGCGCGCGCCGCAATTCTGGCTGAAAGAGCACCGGGATCGCCACAATCAAAGCTGGCGAAATCACGTTGACCACCAGCCAATTCAGCAGGGTCAAGCGGTCGCTCGCGATCGACGGCATGAGGAAGGCAATCGCCAACAAAATACCGACGCCGCGCAGCAATTGCACGGCGCGGGTGCCGCGCACAATGCCGAGCAGCCAATAGAAAAACGCCGCAACGATCAGGATGTCGATTAGCGTAAAGGGCGAGGTGAGCGGATTCAGCCGCGCCCAGAGACGCTCAAGCTCTACCATCATCAACTCTGTGGCGGCGCCGGCTTCCGTTGCTCAAGCATCCGATTGGCGGCGCTCAACAATGCTTCTACCCGTTCGGTTTCGATCCCCGGCATCTTGAGCATCCGCCGGCAAAGCTGGACCGCTTGCCCATACTCCTCGCGCCGCATGAGCATTTCGTACAGCATGAAATAGGCTTCCAGATCTTGCTGGTCGAGACCGATAATCTGGTGTAATTCAGCGATCGCGTTGTCGTAATCACGTTGTTGGGCAAAAATGCGCGCGATCTGCTTCTTTTCGCTAATCGCCTCTTTGGTGCGGCGGCTTAGCGTGTGCATTAAGGCTAACCATTGGCGCGCATCAATATCGTTGGGCGCAATTTGGACAATTCGATCGTACATTTCGCGAGCCCGCTCGTGATTGCTCATCATCCAATAGGTCTGCGCCACTTCCTGTAACGAGGCCACCGCATCCTTCAACTGGCCGGCGCGCTTTTGCAGCTCGCTCACTCGTACCAATCCTTCTAATCCCTTATCCAGTTTGCCAACCCGCAGTTGCATACGAGCCAGCCGGCTGCTCATCCCGATATGGTTGGGGGCCAGTTTCACCGCCGACTCAAGAGCCTCGATCGCGCGGTCGAGCTGTTGATGCTCCTCGTAGTAGGTAGCGAGTTCATCAAGCTGGGCCAGTGCTTCAGCCAATTTCCCCTGCCGGAAATAGACGTTCGCGAGTTTGGTATAGATCGCCCGATCATACGGCAACAGCTTTTTGGCTTCGAGCAACGCCTGTTCAGCGCCGGCTAGATCGTCGCTCATCGCGTAAGCTTCAGCCATCCGGCGCACGAGATCACCGCGCGAAGGCGGAATGGCAAAGGGATGGCGGATCGACGGTTCAGGGGTCGTTTGTCCGGCAACGGCCTGTCCCCGCCGTAACTGATCAAGCGCCGCCTCAGCTTGGCCCAAGGCAATGTAGCTATCGGCTGCCGCGCGATAGACCAGCGCCAGCGGCAACATCGGATCTGGCTCGCTCGCCAGCAGAATCTGGGCCTGTTCCAGTTCCATCAGCGCCAGATGGTGCTGCTCGTGCTGTTGCTGGATGATTGCCAGCATATAGTGCAGCAACGCCCGATCGACGATCAAAAAGGCGGCGCGATACTCGGCTTGCACGGCGGCAAATTCGCTGGGGCGCTGGCGCAACTGGGCTAACACGGTTGCCAACGAATCCCAGATCACAGCGGGTTGTTCACCCATCAGCGCCAGTGTGATGTTCAGCCGGGCCAACGCCACCGGATCATCGGGCGAACCCAGCTCCAGCGCCTGCCGGAACTCATCGAGCGCCGCTTCAAACCGCTCGAGCTTGAGCAAAGCCAAGCCATACTGGGCATGCACTTCGCGATGGCTTGGCGCCCATTGCAGCAAGCGGCGAAACTCTTCCAGCGCCTTGTTGGTTTGGCCAAGGCGGAAGTAGGTGTTGGCAACTTGTAACAACTGGGTCACCGCCTCATCGAGGCGCCCAGCCTGCTTCAGCAATTCGGCCAGTTTCGAGCGCGCATTGACTGTATCGGGCGACAACTCGATAAAACGGAAGTAGACATCAATCGCTTTTTCCGCCTCACCCCGCACCCGATAGGTCTCGATCAATAACTGGTACTTCGCCAGTGCCTCTTCAGGCCGGCCCTGCCGCTCGTAAATTTCACCCATACGGAGATGGATCGGGAGATACTCGATATTGTGATGGATCACCTCCATACAGGCATCGAGCGCGGCATCCAGCAAACCCTGTTCGAGATAGGTGCTGCTGAGTTCCAACCACCCAGCCGTCACCTCATCAAGGCCGGTCGGGTCAAGCGGGGTTGGCGGCGGAAATTCCGGTTTCGGCAGTGTTGCCGGTACGCTCAGGCGCTCGATGATCGGCAACTGTTCGGGTGTGGATGCAACGCTCGGCGGCGCCGGTTCATCCTCTAACTTCTTTGCCGAACGGAGGAAATCGGTGATGGGCCGGATCTTCCCCCACCGCTTGCTCTCAGCATCGATTAACGGCGGTTCAGGCGGGGGTGGCGGCGGCTGAGGCTGCAAGACGCCGGTGCCGATCGTGCGCAACTTGGCGAACATATTGCGATCGGCCAACTCTTTGGCCCGATTCTTGAACTCGGCGGCCCGATCGCGCCCCCACCGTTTGCTAGCCAGAAAGTCGGCCAAAGTGCCATAGAGGATCGAAGCGCGGGCCAAATCGCCAATCTGCTCGTAAATGGTGGCTGCGCTCTCATACATCGCGATCAGGTCATCAACCTCAGCCTTCCCAATCGTTTCGAGATCAACCAGCCCAATCGTTGTTTCAAACTCTTGGGCCGCCTGTGGCAACTGGCCCAGCGCCTGATAGACCTGCCCCAAGGCAAAGTGGGCCGACAGGGCATATTCCGGATCGCCAGCGGCCCGCGTCAACACCCCCACTGCCGCTTTCAGATCGCCGCGGCCTTGGTAGAGCAAGCCAAGCGAATAGAGCACATCGGCCCGCTCAAGCCCGGCTTGGATGGCTTGCTCATAAAGCGTGACGGCCCGTTCTTCATCGCCGGCTTGCTGGCAAGCGATCGCCTCAGCGACCAATTGTTCGGGTTGCGCAGCCGAACCGCGCAGCATACCGGTCGGATGAGCAGGCCGCAAACTGCTCGTGCCGCGAATGGGTGGCGCACCGGTCTGCCCGCCGAGCTGTTCGCGCAGGTGCGCCGCCAATTCACGCGCGACGCGATGCTTCGGCGCTAGGCGCAATGCCCATTCAACTTCTTGCAAAGCGGCGGCTGAATCGTTCTGCGCAATGAGCCGCTGCGCTAATTCGAGATGGGTCTCGGCAGCTTCAGCCATTGCGCCAATATCTTCGTAGAGTTGGGCTAAGCGGCGACGTTGATCGTCAAGTTCCGGCTGCAACGCGAGCAATTCGCGCAACGCTTCGGCAGCTTGCAACGCGCGCCGCTGCGCGCTGTGTAGATCGGCCAATGCGCTGTATGCCTCGACCGCAGCCGCGGTATCACCCTGCCGGCGGTAACACTGGGCAATGTAGTTGATATAAAACGCATTGTTCGGATCGGCCTCGTGCAGATCACCAAACGCTTGGAGCGCCTTGTCCAGCCGGTTGGTCTGGAACAGAGCGACGGCAGCAGCGGTGCGCGCCTCCACATCTTGCGGAAACTCTTGCAATGCCCGTACCGCCGCGCGTAGCGCGTCTTCCCAGCGCCCTTGCGTCGATGCCTCCCGGCACTGCTCCATCGCCCGATCGAAGATTGCCCGGTTGCCTGCCATAGCGCTCTTTCCACTTCTACCGGCGCTACTTCCCCAACAACAGCAAGATCAGCGCCTTTTGCACGTGGAGCCGGTTTTCCGCCTGTTCAAACACCACCGATTGCGGCCCATCGATCACCTCTGCCGTCACCTCTTCACCACGATGCGCCGGCAAGCAGTGCATCGCCAGCGCATGCGGCGCAGCGTGGGCCATCAACGCCGCATTCACTTGATACGGCGTAAAGATCGGCCGGCGGCGGGCCGCTTCGTGCTCTTGGCCCATCGAGGCCCATACATCAGTATACACCGCATCAGCGCCGCTCACCGCCTCCACCGGCGAGGCGGTAATGGTCAACGTCGCGCCGTGCTCGCGGGCTAACTGCTCGGCCAGTTCGGTGATATCAGGCGCCGGCCGGTAATCGAGCGGGCAACCCACCCGTACATTGACCCCCAACGTCGCTCCTAATAACATCAACGAATGGCAGACATTATTTCCGTCGCCGACGTAGGCCAGCGTCAGCCCTTGCAGGTGGCCAAACCGCTCGCGCAGGGTCAGCATATCAGCCAACGCTTGGCAGGGGTGCTCGCGGTCAGAGAGGGCGTTAATCACCGGTACCGTTGCATAGCGGGCCAGCGTCTCGACGGTCGCGTGCTTAAAGACCCGCGCTGCAATCACCGCTACCCAACGGCTGAGGTTGCGGGCCACATCGGGCACGCTCTCACGCCCGCCCATATCAATATCGTTCGCCGAGAGGTAGGAAGGATGGCCGCCGAGCTGCGTCATACCGGCCTCAAACGCCACCCGCGTGCGCAACGAAGGTTTCTCAAAGACGAGCGCCAGCGTCTGGCTTAACAAAGGCCGATCATCGGTAATGCCGGCGCGCCATGCTGCCTTGAGCGCCGCCGCCCGATCGAGCAGAGCTTCGGTTTCGGCGCGGCTGAGGTCGGCCGCCGAAAGAAAATGGCGTAGGGTCATAGTGCGATGCTTTCAGTTCTCCTCGATCGCGCGCCCAGCGTTACCGTTGCGAACGGGAACTATCGCCCCGCTGCCGGCGCGGATGATACCGTTGTTCAAGGCTCAGGCGACGATAATCACCAGCTTCGATCAAGATCCGCTCGCGGCAGATGGCCGCATCAAACATCCGGGACAGGATGCGCGGATCAATATCCTTCGGGTCACGATTGCTGGTGATCACCGTCGGTAGAGCATAATTATACCGATGGTTCATGATCTGGTAAAGTTTTTCCCGCGCCCACGGCGTGGTGTTTTCCGTCCCTAGATCATCAAGGATCAGCAGCGGCACATCGCGCACCAGCTCGAAGCGCTCATCGTAGGCCGTTTCCGAGTTGGGGCCGAAGGTCGAACGCAGGTGATCGAGCAGGTCGGGCACAACCGTAAAGAGCACTTGCGTATGGCGATCAAGCGCCTCGTTGGCGATCGCCGCCGCGAGATGGGTCTTGCCGCAGCCGTAGCCGCCGAATAAAATCAGCCAGCCCTGCGGATTTTGGGCGTATTCGTAGGCGCGGGCAAAGGCCCGCTGCACGCCGGGCACGGTGCGATCAAACGTTGCAAAGGTTTTGTCGCGCAACGGGGCCAGATTCGAGAGCCGCTCCAGCTCTTCAAACCGGCGGCGCTCCTTCTCGGCCTGCTTGCAACGGCAGGTGATGAGCACGCCGAAGTTGGGATCGCCATACGGCACATCGAGCGTATAATAGCCGGCCCCGCGACAAATCGGGCACACCGCCTCAGAGGTCGCTCTCGTCGCTTCCACGGCGGAAGAGGTATCCGAGTTGTCCGCGGGTATATTTTTCAATATCGATAGGTCGTCCGGTCTGATACGGCGCAGATTCTCGTCCATTGGCGGCCCACCTCTCCAGCATACGCTGAATGTAACGCCACGAGCGCACATTGGCCCGCACCGCCTCGCGAATAGCGTCTTCTAGCCATTCAGCTGGGTAGCGGGCGCTGGCAGCGCGTAATTCTTCCAGCAACAGTGGCGTCACCAAACCAATATTTTGTTCGTATAACTCGATGAGTCCCGTCCGCTCGCGCAGCTCATCAGCCGGCGGCGTAATCCCGCTCGCGGCCACTTGCTCGGCCCATGCCCGATTGGCCGGCGTGTTGATCAGATACCAACTGCGCACCCGCCCATCGAGCGGCTCGACTAGATGCAGCACCGTGCCGCGCCGCACCGCCGCCGCCAACCCCTCGTCGAGCAGTTCCTCAAACGAACGGAGCGAGCTGAGCGCCTGTAACGAGCGCCGCAAGAGGTCGTCGTCACGGAGATCATCCCAACTGATCCGGCGCGGACGGCTGCGCAAGCGGCTCAGCCGGTAAAACAGGTGGAGCGTGACCTTGAGCTCGCTCGGTTTTGTAATCGCCGGCAGCACGTCGGTGAAAAACTCCGGCGGGATGCCGGTGAGCCGTTCGGTGGTAAAGCCGTTGAATGCCATACTGCTCCTGCTGCCGGAAGGTGTTGGTCGCTGCCGCTCAGCTCGTATGATACCGTGCTTTGGCTTTCCATGCTACCACATCTCTCCTTGCACAGACTTTGGGCAAATTCTGTGCAAAGTATTGACAAAAGCTGTGAAACGTCATATAATTTGCACAGCAAACCTTTCTGGTTGCAAGTTGCCCGTCATCTATGAGGGTTGAAATCCATGAAACGCCGCTCACCACTGTTCTTCATCTTCTTAACCATTTTCATTGACTTGCTCGGCATCGGTATTGTGCTGCCGCTGCTGCCCGAATATGCCAAAATCGTCGAACGTTCGAGCTGGCCGTGGCTGGCCGATAATCGCGCGCTGATCGTCGGCGCGCTGACCGCTTCATACGCGCTGATGCAGTTTCTCTTCGCGCCCATCCTCGGCGCACTTGGCGATCGCTTTGGCCGCCGTCCGGTACTGCTTTTCAGCCTGTTTGGCGCTGGTCTCAGCTATCTCGTATTTGCGCTGGCCGAGAATCTGACCTTCCTTGGCGTCGAGATGGTCATCGGCTTGTTGTTCCTTGCCCGCATCGCTGCCGGTATCACCGGCGCCAGCATTAGCACGGCGCAAGCCTATATTGCTGATGTCACCCCGCCCAACGAGCGCGCGCGCGGCTTGGGTATGATCGGCGCGGCCTTCGGCCTCGGCTTTATGCTTGGCCCGGCCATCGGCGGTCTACTCTCTAACGTTAGTTTGCAGGCGCCGGCGCTCTTCGCCGCTGCCCTCAGCTTCGCCAATTTCGCCTTCGGTTTCTTCCGCCTGCCTGAGTCGCTGCCGCCGGAGAAGCGCGCCCAGACTGTGTCGCGCAGCCTGAACCCGATCAGCCGGTTGGCTACGGTAGCCGGTGATGCCCGTGTCCAACCGTTCATCCTCGGCAGCATGCTGCTGAACCTCGCCTTCGCTGGTTTGCAAAGCAACTTCGCCGTCTACAGCGATGTCCGCTTCGGGTTTGGCCCGCAACAGAACGCGCTGGTCTTCGCGTTCATCGGTCTGATTGCGGTGATTGTGCAAGGCTTTCTGATCCGCAAGCTGGTGCCGCAATTCGGCGAGGCGCGGCTGGCTATTGCCGGCTTGACCTTGATGACGATCGGTTTCGTCGCGACCGGATTGGTCACCGCTGCTTGGATGCTCTTCCTAGCTGTCGGTCTAGTCGCCCTCGGCAGCGGGATGGTTACGCCGTCGCTGACCAGCCTTGTCTCGCAATCGGTGCTGGCAACCGAGCAGGGCACGACCCTTGGCGGTGTGCAGGCCTTCACCAACCTCACAATGGTCGTTGGGCCGCTGCTGGCCGGTATGCTGTTCGACCTGATCGGGCCGAGCGCGCCATACCTGATTGGCGCCGGGTTGTTGGCCAGCGCCCTCGCGGTCTTGTTCGGCACGCTGCACAGCCGGCTGGTCGCGCTGCCCCAGCCGATCGCGACGAATGCCAATGTCACCGCCGAGGTGGGGGTGCATGGCGACTAGCAGCCGTTGACGATGCGAAGTGCGGCAACTTGCTGCACTCCGCATCCTGAGCAATGTTCCTTCGTTCGACAATCTTGCTCACTCCTCACATTTCGGTGTCTACACCTATTGACATATCTGTGCAACAGTGCTATGCTAATTGTGCAAAACATTGACATTACCAGAGACAGGAGAATTCCATGATTAAAGTAGGACGGCGCTGCCACATTGAGGGGGTTACGCCTGAGCAGGTGTTCACGACGCTGTCAGATCCCAGCTTGATTAGCCAAATTTTGCCGCGCGTGCAGAAGACTGAGCTGTTCGACCGCGACGATGTGGCCCGCCATGCCCGCCTCGTCACCTATATGTCAATGGGTGGCTTGTTTGGCACCATCCGCTGCGAAGGTGATCTGGCGTGGCAAGACAACCGCGAGATTGTGTTCACGGTGCGCACGCCGCTGCCGGTCGAAACGCGCTGGGTAATCAACCAAGCCGTCAACGGCACTGATATCCAAGTGGTTATGGGCATCGACCTTGCGCCGATGCTGGGGATGATGGCATCGTTCGTGCCTGAAAAAACCGTCGCTGATATGCTGGGGGCTGATCTGGAAACCGCCCTGCGTGGCGTCGCTCGTCACACTCGCCAATCGGTGTCAGCCCGCGCCGCTGCCTGAGTAACACTCTTCCCGTCTCTGGTATAATCGCAGAGCGCCATCGCAATGGTGCTCTGCGATCTTTTTTGCCGCTCCGGCGTAGAGTCGGGGGAAGACTATGATCGACCTTATGCAGATCGGGCTTGGGTTCATACTCAGCATTGCCATCGGCGGTGTCGCGTTTGCCCGTCGCTCGCTGAGCGAAAGCGGCTGGTTGGGCGCGGTGTTGGTCGGAACGCTGACGTTTGGCTTTGGCGGCTGGCCATGGGGTTTGACGCTGATCGTCTTCTTTGTCACGAGCAGCATTCTCTCGCACTACAAAGAATCGATCAAAGAACGGCGGGCTGCCGAGAAGTTTTCCAAGGGCGGCAGGCGCGATTTCTTCCAGACCATCGCCAACGGCGGGCTTGGCGCGCTCTGCGCCGTAGGGTTTGCGCTCAGCGACCAGCCGTGGTGGCTGCTTGCAGCCTTCGTTGGCCTGATGGCAACGGTGAATGCTGATACGTGGGCCACCGAACTCGGCGTGCTCAGCCCGCATCCACCCCGCCTGATCACCACCCGCCAGCCGGTGCCGCCGGGTACGTCGGGTGGCGTGACCGTGCTCGGCACCTTGGCAGCCGCGGCTGGCGGCCTCATCATCGGGCTGGCCATGTTTGGGTTTAGCGCGCTAGCCACACCGGGAGAACCGTTACCGTGGTGGATGATCCCCGCCGGTCTGCTCGGTGGCTTGGGTGGCGCCCTGTTTGACAGTTGGCTCGGCGCGACCGTTCAGGCTATTTATGTCTACCCCGACGGGCGCGAAACCGAACGCCGGGTGGCCCGCGACGGCACTCCTAACCGCTTCCTGCGCGGCTGGCGCTGGATGGATAACGATCTGGTGAACTTGATCAGTTCGGTCGGGGGAGCGATCATCGCGATTGTGATCGCGATGATCGCCGGGGGCGCGCGGTAGGGGCATTGCGCCGCAATGCCCCTACCACGCCCGCCGCAAGAGTATTAAACCCGCCACAATCATCAACACCGGGAAGAGCAACGAGAGGTTCACGCCAAGCTGCTCAAGCAGAATAATCGCGCCGACCCCGATCAAGATCAAGCCGAGCAGGCTCCAGTTTCGCCGCCGCGGCGGCGTGGTCGCCAGATTGACCGTCTCACCCACCGCTGGCCCGCCGATTGGTTGGCCAGTCAGCGGGTCAAACCGATAGCTCGGATCGGGCGCGTACCCTACGCGCGCTTGCCCGCCGCTCTGCCCTTGGCCGGCGAAGACCTCTTGATTGACCGGCTTCGTACCGCTGGCGGCAGGGGTATAGGGTGTCGTTGGGGTATCTTTCGGCATCACAATCCAGAGCACGAGATAGATCGGCAGGCTAATGCCGTTGATGAAAAAGACCAGCACAAAGATGAGACGGATGATGACCGGATCGACGGCAAAGTACTGCGCCAGCCCGCCACAGACGCCGCCGATCATCTTGTCGGTGCTGCTGCGCGTGAGTCGAGTCTGCATAGATCACTCCTTCCAGCCGGGGCGCATGAGGCGCGCCTGCATGCTCTGGCGATATGACGCCGGCAACGCTGGATTGTTGCACCTTCCCGCCGATGATTATGCCTGCATCTGCGCGAACGCCTCCCGGTAAACCGGGAAGGTATCGTGCCACAGCGCCATACGCACCAGCGCCGGGGCCTGATGGCGCTGCAGGTCTTCGCGGAGTGCGCGCAAGACCAACGGCGCCGCGCGCTCGACCGGAAAGCCGTAGATGCCGGTGGCGATGCTGGGAAAGGCAATGCTGTGCAGGCCGTATTGGCGAGCTAACGCGAGACTGGCATAGTACGCGCTGATCAACAGCCGGTCGGCCTCTTCCGGGGCATAACGGCTAAAGATCGGCCCCACCGCGTGAATCACATACCGTGCTGGCAAGGCAAAACCGGGAGTAATCCGCGCCTCTCCGGTCGGGCAAGGAGCCACCGCGTTGCACGCCTGCTGCATCTGCTCGGCGCCAGCCGCGCGGAAGATCGCGCCGCATACCCCGCCGCCTTGCTGCAATGCCTCATTGGCGGCATTGACAATCGCATCGACCGCTTGCGTGACAAGATCACCCTCAGCCAGCTCAATCCGGGATTGACCTACGTGCAGCGAGAGAACCTGAGCCATCGCGCGCCTCCTTAGCTTGCCTACAGCTTGTTCGACGCCGTATGTAATGCAAAACTGTAGCAGACCATGCGGCGTTTGTAAACCGCCTATCGTTAAGCGCAATCGTCAGCCTTCGTACCCGATTTGCCTCACTCTGTGCAACGTTTGCGCGCCAGCAACGTATCTTGGAGTAACGGAAATCATGAGCTTCCCGAGGTCACAATGCCTTCATCACCATCCAACCTCTTGCTCAAGCCCATCAATAGCGCCTTCCGCCAGTTTCGCGCCGATCACCATCTCACGCCAACCAACGACATCATCACGACCCCGGCCACCCTGCTCGCGCCGGAACGCCGGGTGGCGCTGTTGATCGACGGCGAAAACTGCCCGGCCACCTACGCCGAACAGGTCATGCGCCACCTTGACCACGAACATGGCGCAATCGTGGCGCGCCGGGTCTACGCCAACTGGTCATTGCCCAATAACCATAGTTGGATCGAGCCGTTGGCGCGCTACAATCTGCGTCCCATCCATCATGGCCGGGTGGCGACTAACAAGAACGCGATCGACATCTTGCTCACTGTTGATGCAATGGAACTGCTCTACCAAGAGCAGATCACCTGTTTCTATCTCGCCGCCAGCGATAGCGACTACACACCGCTCGTCAACCGCTTGCGCGCTGCCGGCGCTGAAGTGATCGTAATCGGCAATCGCCATACGTCCGACGCCTTGAAAGAAGCGTGTAACCGCTTTATCCCGTTGACTAAGCCAGAACCGGCCACAAGCGGCGAGGGTGCAAGTCTGGCTGAAGTTACGACCCAGCCGCCAGCGCCTACGTCGCCCCACGCAACGGCCGTACCGCCACGCTCCGCTGCTACCCAGCCTAGCGCATCTACCCTTGCTGGCCAGCCTGCCTCATCAACAGCGACCACGGATTCAACCGCGGCGACCATCCGTCCCCTCCACGAAGCGACCCTCCTGATTGTGCGTGCTATCTGTCAAGCGCCCAAACGTGACCGTGAAGGATGGGTTGGCATTGGTGTGCTCGGCCAGCATCTGCGCCGTCTTGTATCGAACGTTCGACGCCAAGCAGTTCGGCCACAGCAAGCTGTCACAACTCCTCGCGGCTTACGTGGCGGAATACCCACCTTTCTTCGAGCTACGGGAATCGAATCCTTACCCGCTCGATATCCGGCTCAAGATGAAGGCCTCCGTCCTTGGGTAAACGATCCGCCCCAATTGCTCGCCAACCCATCATTTGTGCTATCATGACGTTGTAATAACTGTGCGTTCAGGTTTTACAACCTGCGTCAAATATGATAGGATCAAGATAACGATAACGCGACGCAACAAAGGAGGACATGACCATCGAGACTGGAATGATTGCCCGCCGTATCGTCGAGCTGGTCGAAGACAAGCAGGCCCACGACATTATGCTGCTTGACATTCGCCCGCAGACAACCATTGCCGACTACTTCATCATCTGCACCGCCGACAACGATCGGCAAATGCGCGCGATCATCGACCACATCGACGAGAAGATTTCGACCGAGCACGGGTTAAACCCGCGCATCGAGGGGAGCGCCGACACCGGCTGGATCGTGCTCGACTATCGCGATATTGTCGTGCATATCTTTAGCCAGAGCCAGCGTGAATACTACCGGCTCGAACGACTCTGGAGCAAGGCGATGCCGGTAGTCGTCGTACAGTGAGGAGCATTATGGGCAAGGAGACTACGCGGCGCAAAGCGGCGTCGCGACGCAAGCGGTTCGTGTTGTTCGCCAGCGGCGCTGCGCTCGGCAGCGCGCTCGGCCTCATCGCCGGATCAGTCCTAACCTTCTGGCTGGGTGAGGGGGCACTGCGCGCCATTCAGCGCGGATTGCGCCGGCTCGGCGGGGACGATGGACGGCCGCATTTTGACCTGCTGATGCAGTAGGCCATACCGAATCGGGTAACGATGGAGTTGCCTGCAAGGGGATGCTCTCCGGTTGTCTGAGCATAGAAGGCGACTCTGGCGTTAGCATGCGCCAGAGTCGTTTGTATCAGCGGGAGGAGCGTGCATGGATCTGGCAGGAAAAGTGGCGATTGTCACCGGTGGAACCGGCGGGTTGGGGGTTGCAGTGGTAGAACGACTGCTTGGCGCCGGCGCAACCGTGATCACCCCCTATGTTAATGAAGCGGCATTTGCACAGTTACGCGAGCGTTGCCCCACTGTGATTGGCACATGTGTCGATCTGACCGATGAAGCGGCGGCCAAAGCGGCCTACAACGCAATTGCGGCAACGCACGGCAGCATCGACATTCTGGTCAATTCCGCTGGCGGCTTCGCCGGCGGCGAGCCGGTGCATCAAACGCCGTGGTCACTCTGGCAAAACCAGCTCGACATCAACCTCAAGACGGCGGTTATCTCGTGCGCCGCAGCCATTCCCCATATGATCTCCCGCGGTGGCGGCGCGATCGTCAATGTCAGCAGCCGCACCGCCACCCAAGCCGGCGCCAACCTTGCCGCTTATGCCGCAGCCAAGCGGGCTGTGCTGCAACTGACCGAAGCGCTCGCCGCCGAACTCCTCTCCCACGATATTACCGTCAACGCCGTGCTGCCGAGCGTGATTGACACCCCGGCCAACCGGTCAGCTATGCCTACCGCTAAGCACGACCGTTGGGTCAAACCCAGCGAGATTGCGGCAGTGATCCATTTTCTGGTCGGCCCCGCCGCGCGCATTATTAGCGGCGCCGCCATCCCGGTGTATGGGAAGGCGTAGCGGGGGAGAGGGATTAGGCCCGCCGCAACCTACTGGCTCGATCTGGCAGGCAACACACGGACGATGCGCTAGCGGCCAGCTACTACCTTGATGTTGATTCGGTCGAACTCAGCGCCGACTACCGTTTCTTGCCCGAATCCGGTCAGGTTGCTCTCTTTCTGGTAGACACAGCGTCGGGTGGTGCGGGTTTTGCCGCCGAGGCCGGACGGCAGATCGATCAGATTCTCCAAGCGACGCTGCGCTTGGTTGAAGAATGTCCTCAGCAATGTGAACGATCATGTACGGCCTGCCTCCGCCACGACGGTAATCGCATACGGCATGCGCAGCTCGATCGCCGGCTGGCAGCGCAGTTGCTCCGTTACCTCATCGATGATCAATTGCCTAAGATTCCGCCAATACATGTGCAAACCAAATTGCTTGAACCACTGAAACGATGGTTTGAACTGGAGGGATGGAAGGTTAATCATACCTCTCGCGCGCCGCTTATGGTAGAGCGCGATCATCGCACGATCACGATAGGTGTTTACCCTGCATTACTCGATCCATCATCGCCACTTTTCCACCATCCCCTCCAAGGATATAGCAATTTGGTCAGTGACTATCTAGTAAGCCGTGATTTGCCTGCTGCGTATCAACACATTATTCAATGACATGATGGTTTTGTTATTGCTTTTTATATGTATGGGATTAACCTCTAAAAATCTGCTGACTAGTTTTATATAGGTTATTGACACAATTGTATGAATATGATATAAAGCAAGTGTTAGCGAAAAGGGCAGTATGAACTGATCCTGCCTGCGAGCAACGAGATCTATTTGCTAAAGAATGACAATTGTTATCGCCTGCCGACGCGCTTTTTCACCCACCCTTTACCGCTATGAAATCATACACCAGCAGCATCTTCCTCTCGGCGTTTTTAATCTTTCAAGTGCAGCCAATGATTGCGCACTACATCCTGCCATGGTTCGGCGGGACAAATTCGGTCTGGTCGGCAGTCGTGCTGTTCTTCCAACTCATGCTGGTGGGAGGGTATTTCTACGCCGATTGGTTGAGCAAAGCGATCGCCCCGGAACGCCAGTGGCGAATCCACGGTGCGTTATTGGGCATTGCAGCCGTCTTAATCCTCGGACTAGGCTTCGTTTGGCCGGCGCCGGTGATTCCAAGTGCGAGCTGGAAGCCGAGCACGGCAGAGCAACCGGTTCTCTATATCTTTTTCTTACTAACCATTTCGGTTGGTCTCCCGTATTTCATCTTGGCCAGTAATAGCCCGCTCATTCAGAATTGGTTCGCCCACACCCAAACCGGACGCTCGCCATATTGGTTGTATGCGCTGTCTAACGCCGGTTCACTCTTCGGTTTACTCTCGTACCCGTTCTTGATTGAACCGTCGCTCAGACTCGGCGAGCAGGGATGGTTATGGTCTGGACTCTATCTTCTCTTCGCGGTTTTAACCTTTGCGATTGTTTGGCGGCTTCGTCGCCCAAACCATTCTCCTCCAGCTCAACCCAAAGAAGGTGTTCACATCGCTGCACCTGCCGAGATCACGCTTGTTCACCGGCTGCTCTGGTTGGCGCTGAGTGCGATCACTTCGGTCATGATGCTCGCGGTGACAAATCGTTTGACGCAAGAGATCGCACCGGTGCCGATGTTGTGGATATTGCCGCTCACCATTTATCTGCTCTCGTTTATTATCGCATTCGCTGGTGAACAATATTATCATCGCCAAGCATTTCTCGCGCTTTTAACCCTCACCTCGATCGGGTTGCTGCTCACGCCACTCTTCCCAAATGTGCCAATCATTCTGCAAATTGGATTAAATCTCCTGTTTCTCTTTGCAATTTGCATGACCGCCCATGGCGAAATCTATCGCTTACGGCCTTCAACTCAGCATTTAACCCATTTTTACCTACTCATATCGGTTGGTGGGGCAGCCGGAGGGATTATCGTTAACTTTATCACCCCGCTTCTGTTTAATGACTATTGGGAATTTTATATTGGTTGGATTATTACCTATTTACTGCTACTCTTTTTGGGCGCAAAACAACTCAATGTCCAGCAACGAAAGCCAACAATCCTGCTGGGAGCAACCGCAACGAGTATGAGTATTCTCATTGGCTATGTGATGATTATCGATAGCCAAACCTCAATCTGGCGGGAACGAAACTTTTATGGCGTCTTACGCGTCGTAGAACGCGAAAATGTGTATATGCTCGTCCATGGATTGACGATCCATGGCGCGCAATATGCTACTGCTGACAAGCGTGACCGTCCCATCGGCTACTACGGGGATGATAGCGGGATCAGCTTGGTTGTGAAGAACCACCCGCGCTATGGGCAGGGAATGAAGGTGGGAGTTATAGGGCTGGGGGCCGGCGTCTTAGCTGCCTACGGGCAGAAACATGACATCTACCGCTTCTACGAAATTAATCCGCTGGTCATCGATTTGGCCAACGGAGCGCATGGGTTTTTCTCGTTCCTCTCCGATAGCCAAGCGCGCGCGGTAACGATTGAGATCATTCCGGGTGATGCCCGTCTCTCCTTGGAAGATGAGCGTAACCGAGGCGAAGTGCAGGGTTATGATATTCTCATAGTCGATGCGTTCAGTAGTGATTCGATCCCGGTTCATCTATTGACGCAGGAAGCGCTTGAACTCTATCTGCACCACCTTGCGCCGGATGGCATCCTCGCCATTCATATCACGAATCGCAATCTCGATCTGACTCCGCTGATCTGGACTTCAGCGCGTCAACTTGGCTTGTATGCCGGCATCGTCCGCAACAATATCCCGCAAGATGAGCAAACCGTGATGTTTCCATCGATTTGGTCCTTTTTGTCCCGCCAACCGACCCTATTCAGCCAACCGGCACTGGCTGGCAAAGTAGATACGCTGGAACATTACTCCTCTAACCTACGCCCGTGGACTGACGACTACAGCAACATTTTCCAGCTTTTGAGGGGTTGGTGATTGGGCAGCGGTTCGCAATCGAACAATAGAGGGGTATGTTGCGCAGAACAGACAGGCTTGACGCGCTTCTCCTCTGGCTCTACAATGCTTCATAGCCCCGTCGCAACGTGACCACGCCGTCAACTTCCTGTCGTAACCAGAGGTTGTTATGCCATCCGAAGAGCAGCGCCTGCTGCGCGAACTCAACGATCTGCGCCAACGCTACGCTATGCTTGTGCGTGCGTTGCGGCTCATGATTTACGACTATGATGTCGCTACCGGCACTATTTCATGGAGCGGCGAAACCGAGTACGTCTGCGGGCGCACCCTCAGCGAACTCGACGGCGGGCTGGCCCAATGGGAAGATCTGATCCACCCTGATGACCGCGAACGGGCGTTGCACTTGTTGGGTGAGGCTGAGGCGAAGCTGAGCGAGTATGACATCGAGTATCGCTTCCAGCACAAGAACGGCTCGTATGTCTGGATTCTCGACCGCGGCTACTTTCTGGCCGGCCCCGATGGCAAAGCGGCGCGTATGATCGGGATGATGCAGAACATTAGCGAGATTAAGGCGATCGAGTTCGAGCGTCTCCAGATGCAGGAAACGATTATCGCCGCCCAAGAGCGGGCCCTGCGCGAACTCAGCACGCCGCTGGTGCCAATTAGCGATCGGGCGGTTGCGTTACCGCTGATCGGCGTAATCGACCAACGCCGCGCGAGCTTGATTATTGAGACCTTGCTCGAAGGCGTCGCCACTCGCGGCGCTGAGACGGTGATCATCGACATTACCGGCGTCGCCACGGTTGACACCTTTATCGCTGATGCGCTGATCCGGGCGGCGCGAGCGGTGCGCTTGCTGGGGGCGCGTGTGGTGTTGACAGGAATCAGCCCCGAAGTGGCGCAAACCTTGGTCAGCCTCGGCGCCGATCTGAGCGTCTTCGAGACCCGCGCCACTCTGCAAAATGGGATTGCGCTGGCAATGAATGGTGAACCGCTGCGGGAAAAGGTCAGCGGAGTAGCGCACGCCAAACGGTAAGGGCGGGTTTGCCACCCGCTCCTTTGCTGGCTAGCGGCTAGAAGAACAGCTTCGCCAATTTCAGAATGCCTTGGCTCCACGGCACCCGGTGCGACACGCCGGTCTGCTGGCCAAACCGTTTGGCGTTGGCAACGTACCACTGGTAATTGCGCACCAGCGCTTCTTTATTCGAGTATTTGGGCGTAAAGCCCAACACCCGCTCGGCCTTTTCGACCGACACAAACGAGTCTTCGGTCACAGTGCCATACGCCCACTTATAGACCGGCGACAGCTTGAGCTTTTCGAGAATCGCCAGTGCCCACACCATCGGCGCCGCCGGGAAGGTAATGATCTTCTTGCCGTGACCGGCTGCGTCGAGCACCGCCTGAAAATCCTCTTTGATCGTGGTGAACTCTTTGGCGCCGATGTTGAAGGTGTCGTTCACCCGATCGCGATCAAGCGTCAAGCAGCGTACAATCGCTTCGCAGAGGTCTTCGACATCGAGCAACTGGTAGCGATTCTTGCCGTTGCCGGGCAACGGGAAGTTGTGGCCCTCCATCGCCCAATCGTACAGCATGGCAAAGATGCCGAGCCGCTCAGGGCCAACGAACGACTTGGGCCGCAAGATCGGCACGCACATCCCAGCCGTGCGAAACTCAAGGCAGAGCTCTTCAGCCTTGACTTTCGCTTCGCCATACGGCCCAACCCCACTGAGCCGATCCGTTTCCACCAACGGGTGATGGTCAGGAATGCCATACACGGCGGTTGACGAAATGTGGACAACCCGCTCGACGCCATGCTCACGCGCCGACTCAAGAATGTTGCGCGTGCCGTCAATATCGGTCGAAAAGATGTCAGCCGGCGAATAGAGCGGCAACGCCGCTGCCGTATGCACGACAAACTTCACATCCTTCATGGCCCGATCGACCGCCGCCCGATCGCGGATATCACCTGTATGCTCTTCGATCTGGTTGCGCTCAGGATAGTCGAAGGGGGCAATATCCAGCGAACGCACAATATAGCCGCGCGCTAAGAGGTAACGCGCCAGATTGATGCCGAGAAAGCCGGCGCCGCCGGTAATGAGAACCCGATCAGCCATACGTTTCCTACCTACTATTCGCTTTGTTGCAAGAGTGCCCGAATCAGGGCGCCACGTGCGATTATACCCGACAGCCGGCCATTTGAGTCAACCACCGGCAAGCGTTCCGCATTCACGTTCAGCAACTGGCGGGCAGCGGCGCCTAACCCTGCATCAATCGTCACTACCGCCGGCGCTGGCTCGACCAAGCTATCGATTGCCCGGCGCGCGCCGGGCAGCGCCGCCGCCGGAGTGGGTTGCGCCCGTTGCAACGCAGCCAATAGCGCCGCGCGTTCGTCACCCTGTAACCGTATGAGCACATTGCTCAAACGCAAGATTCCCGCTAGCCGCCCATCGCTATCAACCACAAACAAGAGATGGCTCGGCGCCGTGATCAGCATCGCCAATGCTGCGGCCAACGGCTGACCAAGCGCAACCCGCGCCGTCGCCGCCTGCATCACCATCCCCACCCGCACCGCAACCGCGTTCGTATCGGTTGGTTCTGGTTGGCGCGCGACTGCCAGCAAGACTTCGCGCTGGCCGAAGATGCCCGCTAATCGGCCATGCCCATCAAGCACCGGCATCTGCGCATACCCCCACTCGATCAGCATCGTCAACGCCTGCGGAATTGACATAGTCGAGGGCACGCCACGCACCTCGCGATTGGCCACCTCTCCTACCGTGCGCCCGTGCATCGCCGCCAGCGCGGCGGCTCTTTCCGCCGGGTTCAGCACACCGAGCAAACTGGGAGGTAAACGCAACCCGCCACGCCACACCAATTCACGGGCCGAGATCGTCCCAACCACGGTTTCGTTCTCGACCACTGCCAAGAGATCAGCTTGCACAGCAGCGAACTGCTCCAGCGCCACGAGCAGAGGGGCATCCGCTGCAATCGCCGCCGCTTCGGTCTGCATCAAATCCGCCACCAACTGTTCGGCGCCAAATGACCCGCTGGGGCGCAAGACGCCTTGCGCCACTGCTACCGGCTCAATCGTGATCAGGGCATCGCGAGCTATCTCGCTAATCAAGGGCAAGATGCGTTGGATACGCACTGCTTGGTCAACCCACTCGATAATCACCGGCTGCCGTTCAGCATCCGGCAATACCTGCCGGCGCGGCCCAAAGCCGGCCAGCGCTGGCAGCGCCGTTGCGCCGGTGGCCCCGCTCTGGCGCAATTCAGCCAGCACTGCTTGATACAACGGTCGATCACCAGCCCGATCTTCACCGTTAAGATAGATGCGCACTCGTTGCACCGTTGGCTCGGCCATAGTTAGCTGTTCCTATGCTGAGATGTCGCTTCCAGCGCATCAAAGAGCGACGCACGGCTCTGTCGCAGCACAAACCTGATTGGGTCGAGCGATGAAATTGCGCCGGCGACGCCAACCAGAGACAAGCATAACATAATAAGTAGCCCAAAGGTCACACTTGACAAAATGAGAAGTCAATGAGAATCATAAGAATATACGTTGTTTCATCGCACTAGTTCTGTTCGCCGGAGGCCCTTATGAGCCGAGAATTAACCCTCATCGGTGTGTCTGGTTCACGAACCGGGCAACACATCGTGGTCAATCGCCGTTCGATGGTGATTGGCAGCGATCGCCAATGCGACATTGTGTTGCACGATCGGCAGGTGCTCGAGCGTCACGCCGAGATTGCCCAAGCCCTTGAACGCTGGTTTATCACCCCGCTTGACAACGGTGCGTTGGTAGCGTTGAACGGCCAACGTATTAATGGCCGCCAACGGTTGCAGATCGGTGATTTACTCTCGATCGGCAGCGCAGCGTTTAAGGTGGCCGATCGGTAACGCGATCGCGCCAACGGGGTGAGCGGGCCGCCGGTAGGATCAGTCCTGCCGGCGGCACCGTTTTAGCTCACTTCACGCTGGTTTCCTGCGCCGCCGCCCCCTGCACCTTTGCCCGTCTTACGCCTTCAAAACCCGACATCGATGATCGTCCGCCCGGTGCGATCTTGGAAGAAGCCGACCCCATCTTGGATGAGACCGACATAGAAGCCCATGCGGGTTTCACGCTGCAAAATCCGCACCCGGCCAATAATCTCGGCCTCTTCACCGGGGTAGAGAAAATCTTCTACGAACGGTTGCGCCCACTCTTCGGGCGGGCGCGGCGAAATTGACCAGCGGTACGGATAGCGCTTCGGCCCGCCGCCACTGTTGGCATCCCAATCCATGCCAACGCGCCAAAACCCTCCGGCTTGCGCCGCATAGGCCCCATTTTCCACCGACGAAAAGACCTCATCAGTGGTGTATTCATACCCGCTCGGCGGGCCGTAGGTACGGATCGGCACTGTGCCGGTATTGCGCACCCGGATCGTGACTGTAATCACTTCGCCCAACATCACCCGCTGCGGCGCAATCATCGAATAGACGATGCGCGCTTCGGGTTGGCCAACCTCAGCGAGGGTGATCTGACCCTGCTGCTGCACCACATTGCCAAACGGATCTTCGGCGCGCACTGTGTACGTGTAGACACCGGCGTCCAGTAACGAACCGTTTGGCCGCTTGCCGTTCCAAACATGCCGCTGCTCGAATGGCCCCTCCTCTTCGCGGGTCACAACTGGGATCACTTCACCGTTTGGCGCCAGCACCTCGATATTCACGGTTGCGCTCACTGGCAAACGGTAGGTGAATTCGGCCACATCGTCAATTGCGTCAGCGTTGGGCGAAATCACCGGCGGCCAGACCAGCAGGTTTTCGATGATCGGCGGCTCAATCGCCTCCCCGCCAATCACCAACGGCAGCCGGCGTTCGGCGGTGGCATTGCCGTCGGCGGCGCGCGCCGCCACGACCAGCGTATACTGGCCGGGAGGCAGCAACCGGCGCAGCACCTGCGGATCATCGGTCGGCACACTGCCATCAAACCGCAACACATACGGATCGGTGGCCGCAGACCGCGGCTGCGCCCGGCGCAGATCGTAGCGCTGGCCGGCAGCATCGAGCACATAAATATCAACCAGCGCCGCCCGGCCAATCTCATAGCTGATGGTCAGCGGCGCCCCCGCCCCCGGCTCATACCGCTCAGCGCTCGCCGTCACTTCACCAAGCAATGGTGCAGCGGCGCATCCGATCAGGCCAATCAACCCTAGCCAAAGCAGCCCCATACCCACGAATAGCATCAGCGGGCGCGCGAATCGCCACGCAAGATCCTTCATGTGCAACCCTCCACACCTATCAAACATCAGTGCACGTTCAATCAGCCACCGGCCTGCCGGCGGCGGCAAGCTGGCGTTGCAACGCCCGCCCACCGGCCAACGAAGGCACGATCGCAATCAGCGCCAACAGCGCCGCCACTCGCATCGCCACATCGTAGCCGCTGGCCAAGATCGGCGGCGGCGCGGCAGTAATCGGCGTAAGCGGGCCGCCGTTCAAAGCAAAAATCTGCGATGCCCAGATCGCGCCAGCCAGCGCAATTCCGCCGGTTTGGCCTACCGTGCGCACTACCGCCAGCAACCCGCTCGCCACCCCCAATGCCTCTGGCGGAGCGTTGCCCAGCACAGTGCTGTTATTCGGGCTTTGAAACAAGCCCACGCCGATCCCCAACAGCACCAAAAACCCCACCATCTGTAGCGGTGGCGTCGCTGGCGTACTGGCGCTCAATCCCAATAAGGCTATGGCAGTCATTGCCAAGCCAGCGATTGTCAACACCCGCGGGCCAACCCGATCCGACAGCCGCCCGCTGATTGGCGACATCAACGACAAGGCGACCGGCAACGCCACCAACATAAACCCGGTGCGTTGCAGATCGAATTGGTAGACCAATTGAAAGAAGAGCGGGGTCAGCAACAGATTAAACGAGATGCCCAGAAAGAGTACCAGCGACGCGAGCAGATTCAGCGAAAAGGCCAAGCGCCGGAAGATGCGCAGATTGAGCATCGGCTGCGGCGTGCGCCATTCCCAGATCAGAAAGAGGACACCGCCGACGAGGGCCGTAGCGAAGAGACCGATCGCTCGCCCATCGTTCCACCCCCAAAGTGGTCCCTCGGTCAGCCCCAACAACAAGCAAAACAGCGCCAACGCCAACAACCCGGCGCCAACCAGATCGAACCGCTGGCCGGGCCGCGCCGGCTGGTCAGGCGCAATCGAACGCACTGTCAACCACCACCCTAGCGCGCCGATCGGCAGATTCACCAGAAAGATCGCCTCCCAGCCAACATAACGCAGCAGAATGCCGCCCAACGCTGGGCCGATCAAGATGCCGGCGGCGACAAACGACCCAATTGCGCCCAACGCCATCCCGCGCTGGCTCGGTGGAAAGGCCGTCACCAACAACGCCGGCCCCACCGCTTGCACCATCGCCGCGCCAACGCCTTGCAACACCCGGAACCCGATCAGCGCCCAAATCGACGGCGCCGTCGCGCAGAGCAACGAGGCAAAGGTAAAGAGGGCAAACCCGATCAGGTAGATCCGGCGCTTGCCGTACATATCGCCCAAGCGCCCCATGATCAAGAGCGTGCAAGCCAGTGTCAGCAAGTAGCCGAGCACCACCCATTCCACCACGTTCAGATTACTCTGAAACGCCTGCACCAACGTATTGAGGGCAATATTGACAATCGAGCCATCGGTGGTCGAAATCAACACCCCACTACCAACCGCCGCCAGCGCCCACCATTTCCGCCGCGCTTCCACCTTGCACCTCGCCGCTACATTGCCACCGCGAGCATTCTACCGCACTCTGGGGAAACAGTGTGGATAGCAAAGCTATCAATATCAAAAAACACTACGCCCGGCCATAATTGGCCGGGCGTAGACAAACCCTGAAGTCAAATACAAGTTACTTGATCGTACCCGCCAACCGGTTGAACAGGTTGCTAATGTTGCCACCAAGCAGGGTCAGAGCGCCGATAACCACGACGGCGATCAGAACGAGGATGAGTGCGTACTCGACAAGGCCTTGGCCCTCTTCCTTGGCGAAGAAACTGCGCAGCATGGTGTTCCTCCTAAAAACTAGTGCGGTTGAATTATGTTGTGGAACAACTCTCCACGACACTAAGTATACCCCCTCTGCAATGAAAATCCAATAGGCAGAGAGTACCAAATCAAGACAGTACTGCGGTGCGAAAGTACTACTGCCTTACGGGACTCTCGTACTAAGTCGAGATGGTTTTTTTGTTATGCTAATATTGACAAAAAGGTTATTCCTTGTAGATTGTTACAATAAATAGTAAGCAATTAATTTATTTGCTAGTCTTTCAAAAGTCATTATTTCATTTATGCGCAATCATTCATTGTAATAAGTATTGTGGCATTGTAATATCGGCAAGTTGGATTTATTAACATGACAAGATTAAATAAATATAGATACTGTACTGTATTTATTTCATTATCTCAGAAATCCAGCGCTTGTAGATAATCATCTACAACCTCGCATGCAAATGAATGCACCAGACTATCAATAAACAGCTCTTGTTCTCGCCAGATTCGCCACAATCTTGGCAATGAATTAGTCAGACATGTGTTCGTACCGGTACGAGTGCGATCGAGCCGGCAATGAACGCTTTCTCGCATTAGAACGATGCCGAGCGTGATCAGACCGATAATGAATGTACCATGCAGTTGACCCACACTGCGCTGAAACCGGGGAGGAGCTACAGCAGCCCATCTGTCAGTTCCACAGGATACACAAAAAAGCACCAGAAATACAGACAAGAATATCTGTGCAAAGCGAACGAGAACACAGCCACTCGTATGAGACGAGGTTGTGAGTAAAAACACGGTGCAGCGGATAATAAAAATTGCGGTTGAGATGACAACCGCAATAACCAAGACAAGCAATGCTAACCCGCCAATCTGCCATAGCCTACCCAACAGCACCTTCGCCAACTCATTCGGATGCGCCAATGATGTACCGCACTCTGTCCAGTTGGCCGCCTTGCAAATGCCACCCGAAAACAAGCCATCACCAAGGATCGAGCAATGTCGACCAAACAACGAGCGTGAGGGCAAGAGCAGCCAAATCGTCGTGAGCGAAAGAGACGGTCATCGCTTCACGCTACGTGTGCGAACGTTCTGTACCGTTATGGCAATGGGATGGTCGCCGCCACGCGGGTGCCGCGCCCGATCGCGCTCTCGATGCCAAATTCGCCTTGCAGCAAGACCTCGATCTGCTGGCGCATGTTGGCCAGACCCATATTCTTGCGCGTGCCAGCGCCGGCAATCGCATCTTGTACGGCAAAGCCACTGCCATTGTCTTCTATCAGAATTTGGAGCGTGTTGTCGCTATTGTCAAGCATCACCCGCGCTTGGGTCGCGCCGGAATGGCGGACAACATTGTTGATCGCTTCTTGGATGAAGCGGAAGATCGTTACTTCATAGTGGCCGGGTAAGCGTTGATCGAGGTTTTGCACCATTAAGTTGACATCAATTTTGTGCTTTTCGGAAACTTGGGCAACGTAGCGGCGCAAGGTCGGCACCAGCCCAAGATCGTCAAGCGTCATTGGCCGCAAGTCGAAGATGAACTTGCGCGTCTCTTGCAGAGTGTTGTTGACCGCATTCTTCAGCGCCACCAGTTCGGCGCGCGCCTGATCGAGATCGCGGTCGAGCAGGCGCTGGCAGATTTCGGCCCGCAAGACGAGGTTGCTCATCGCCTGTGCCGGGCCATCGTGCATTTGCAGCGAAATGCGCAGCCGCTCGCTCTCTTGCGATTGGATGATGTTGGCGATCATCGTCTGCGGGTCAAAGGGCAGATCAGCCACTTTGGCGCTGCGCTCTAACTGCGCGGCGGCCTGTTCGAGCAATTCGACAAATTCGCTCAAGAGACTTTGGCGATTGCGCAACGTCTCGCGCCGGGTCTGCAACTGCTCGACCTGCGCGCGCATGGTTTGCAAGCGCATTTGCACTTCGATCAGCGAGGTATAGAAGGTCTTGATATCAGTCTTTTCGTAGCGTTCGAGATTGACATCAAGATCGCGCACACGATTAGCAATCGAGGTTTCGCGCAACGAGAGCTTGTCAACTTCGGTCATGCCCTGCCGTAGCAACGACTCAACCTCATTGATCTCGCGACGGGTGCGATCGATCTCTTCACGGTAGGTTTGGATAGCTGCGGTGATCTGTTGTTGCACTTCTTCGCCTGCCACGGCTGATTCTCCTGCGATGCCGGCGCCGCCGGCGCGAGTCGGCTGTTCAGATTATAGACGTTTCAGCGCTCAGTTGCAACGTGAGCCATTGATACTAGTGTCTGGTATCATACTATGCAGAATTCAGCGCCGAACAGAAGGGCACAAGCATGGAACTTCGCCATTTACGGTATTTTGAGGCGGTTGCTCGCCACTCACACGTCACCCGCGCCGCAGCCGAATTACACATCGCGCAGCCGGCGCTCAGCAAGCAGATTAGCCAGCTTGAACGCGAGCTGGGAATTACGCTGTTCGATCGAGTGGGGCGCAGCCTGCGCCTGACTGAAGCCGGCGAAGCGCTATTGCCATACGCGCGCGCGATCTTGGCCCAAGTTGAGGAAGCGCGCGCGGCTATGGCCGAACGGGTAGGGCTCAAGGCTGGCCGGGTGTCGATCGGCGCACCGCCGACCGTTGGTGCGCATCTGCTCCCGCCATTGTTGGCTGCGTTCCACCAACGCTACCCCGGCATTACCCTCCGTCTGCACGAGGCCGGCATTCAGTCACTGCTCGACCTGCTTGAGGCTGGCTTGACCGATTTGGCCGTCGTCGCGTTGCCGGTCAGCGATGAGTTGTTGACGGTGACACCCTTGTTGAATGAGCCGTTGGTGTTGATTGTCAGCCCTACCCACCCGCTGGCCGGACGGAGTGAAGTGACGATGACCGAACTCCGCAACGAACGCTGGATCTTGTCACCAGCGAGTTATGAGTTGCGTGAGGCGACGCTCAAGGCATGCCGCGATGCCGGTTTTACGCCGCAGACGGTGATGGAGGGGGGGGAAACCGAGACGTTGGTGCGGTTTGTGGTTGCCGGGTTAGGCATTGCGTTGGTACCGGCGCTTGCCGTAGCCGGTTTCCATAACGTGGCAAGTCTCACGATTCGCGATCAGAATTTGACCCGCTCGCTGGGTTTGGTCTGGCGCAGTGATCGTAACGCCTCGCCGGCTGCCCGTGCCTTACGCGAATTTCTGGTCAGTGAATTGCAGCAGCGCCCGATCAGCGAGCTGATCCGTCCGTAATTGGTTCGAGGCGGGCGAAGCTGGCCAACAAGCGCCGTTCGCGATCGGGAAAGCGCACTGTTACCTCTTCGTCACCTTCGATCAGCCGGTTGCTTACCACAATTCCTTCGCCAAAGGTCGCATGGCGCACCCGCTGGCCGGGGAAAAAGACGGCATTGAGCGGGGCCGGCAATGGTGCGCTGCGCCCGCTCTCACGGTGTGCAGGCGGCTGATTGAACGAGCGATCATTGAACATTGCCGGCTGCAGTGCCGGCATCGCCCGGTAGCCGCGCCGCCGCAGCGGTTTGAAGAGCGCCGCCGGAATATCGGCCAGAAACCGCGAGCGCTTGCTCTCCGTCACCCGGCCAAACAAAGCGCGCTGCTCCGCATGGCAGAGGTACAACCGCCGTTGGGCCCGCGTTATACCAACGTACAGTAACCGCCGCTCTTCTTCGAGCGAATCGCGGTCGGTCTTCGAGCGACTGTGCGGCAACAAACCCTCTTCGATGCCGAGTACGAAGACATAGGGGAATTCCAACCCCTTCGCCTGATGCAAGGTGATGCACGTGACCACATCATTGTTGCGGTCGAGCGAATCGACATCGGCGATGAGGGCTACGTCTTCCAGAAACGCTACCAGCTGATTCTCGACCGGCAGATTGGCGTAGGCTAACGCGGCGTTGCGCAACTCTTGCACGTTGCGCCAGCGATCGTCGGCCTCGTCGGCGTCGTACTCGCGCTTCAGCGCCGCCTGCACCTCAACCCGTGCCAGCAGGTAGTCAATCAGATCAACCAGCGCCATCATCTCGCGCAGCCGGTTGAGGTCGGCAATGAGGGTATAGAACTCTAACAAGGCGCTGCGGGCGCGTGCAGCAAAAGGATGATCGGCGGCATCGCCGGCCAATTCGCTGAGCGCCTGATAGAGCGGCACCCCCAACTGCCGCGCCCAGACGATCAACTCGCTGATGGTGCGCTCGCCGATGCCGCGGCCCGGCCAGTTGATCACCCGCTGCAAGCTGACGCTATCGTAGGGATTGGCAGCCAAGCGCAAGTAGGCCAGCGTATCTTTGACCTCTTTGCGCTCGTAGAAGCGCACCCTGCCTATCACGTGGTACGGCAGATGGGCTTGCACCAGTGCCTCTTCCACCAAGCGCGACTGGGCATTAGTGCGGTACATAATCGCACAATCGCCGGGACGCGCCGCGCCTTCGGCGATCAGGCGCAGGATTTCGCCCACCACAAACGACGCCTCATCTTCATCATTGGCCGCTTCGTAGAGAATAACCTGCTCGCCTTTGCCGTTGGTCGTCCACAGCCGTTTGGCATATTTGCGCTGCGGACTAGCGTTGATCAGCGCCTGCGCCGCATCGAGGATCGCCTGTGTACTGCGATAGTTTTGTTCGAGCATTATCACTGTGGCATCGGGATAATCGCGCTCGAATTGCAAGATATTGCGAATATCAGCCCCGCGCCACGCATAGATGCTCTGCGCTTCATCGCCGACCACAAACAGATTGCGCTCGCGTTCGGCCAACGCGCGCACCAGCAGATATTGGGCGTGGTTGGTGTCTTGATACTCATCGACCATCAAAAAGCGGTAACGCTGCTGATAGTGGGCGAGCACCGCCGGATGCTCGCGGAACAGCCGCACCGTCTCGCCCAGCAGATCGTCGAAGTCGAGCGCATTGCTCTCGCGCAAGAGGGCTTGATAGCGGGCGTAGCAACGGGCGACAACCTCATCGAAATAGCTGCGGGTATGGCGAGCAAACTCTTCTGGCCCAACCAGTTCGTTTTTGGCCTGCGAAATTGCGCCGAGGATAGCGCGCGGCGAGTTCTGCTTTTCGTTGAGGTTGAGTTCGCGCAATACCCGCTTCATCAATCGTTCTTGGTCATCGCTGTCGTAGATGACGAAATCGCGCTCGCGACCAAGATGGATGATATCGCGCCGCAGCCAGCGGGCGCAGATCGCGTGGAAGGTGCCGACGGTCAGGTCAGTGGCAACAGCCTCACCCAACAAGCCCACCAGCCGCTCACGCATCTCGCGCGCGGCCTTGTTGGCGAAGGTGACAGCCAAAATGTGCAGCGGATCAATGCCGGCTTCCGTGATCAGATAGGCAATACGGTGGGTTAACACGCGCGTCTTGCCGCTGCCCGGCCCGGCCAACACCAACACCGGCCCCGTGACGGTAGTCACGGCGCGTTGTTGGTGCGGGTTGAGGTTGGCAAGCAGGTCAGTGGCCATGGTTGATTCCGGTGCATAGCTTAGTTGCAGTATACCATACGAAAGCGGCGCACCGTGGCGTGGTGCGCCGCCTAACCAGCATAGAAGCCACACGACTATGCTATGAGGTGGGTGCTTGGCGGCGTTTGAGTTCGTAGCGGATCATGCCGGCCACGCTCATGCGTGACCAACTGCGCGCCACTACCCCTGCTGGGCCATCATCAGGGTAGGGCACCCAGCGCGCCGCCAGCGCATCAACGTCAGGATCGCCATCGGCCAACGCGCGTTCAACCAGATCAAAGAGTTCGGCCAACCGTTCGGCAGCGTAGTTGAGTTGATGATCAACATCGTCGTGCGGGCCGTAGTGCGTCACGTAGATCCGCGGTAGGTTCAGTGCGCGCAATTTCGCGATGGTCGCCTGATGGGTTGCGAGGTTATACGCCGGCACCGGCGTGACCGGGAACACAAGCCCCCAGCGTTCCATCACCAACCCAGCCGCGTCGCCGATAAACAGACCACCGCTCTTCAGATCGCGGTACGAGAGATGGTCGGGCGAGTGGCCGGGAGTAGCGATGGCTTCGAGCACCACATCGCGGCCCAGATCGAGGCGCAAGGTTTCAGCCGGGTGAATCCGCTCGGCAGGAATTGGCAGCAACTCGCCGTGCAGCGGCCATGCCTCTTCACCGACGGCCCGGCGCACGCTAGACATCAGTTTGGTTGGATTCGCCAGATGCTCAGCCACGCTGCTGTTAATGTAGACCGTGGCATTGGGCAATGCAGCAGCGAGATGGCCAGAGCCGCCGCAGTGATCCATGTGGATATGGGTGCAGAGAATGTGGCGCACTGCTTCACGCGGAATCCCTAGCGCATCAAGGCCGGCCAACGTCTTCGGCGCAGTCAACGCCGTTCCGGTCTCGACCAGCGCAATCTCTTCGCCCCGCACGACATAAGTCACACCCACGCCGGGCAAGCCGAGCAGATCGTGATCGATCGCCCAAATGTGCTCATCAACCTGAAAGATCTCCATCCCTTCCCTCGTTATCAGCAATTGGACACGCAACAAACCGCCTGCCCATTGCAAGGCGGTGAGGAACAGCCAGTGACACGAGCAGCACCGTGGAGCATGCGGGCTATTTGCCGGTATTGCGCCGTCGCCGTCGCCGTTTGCCAGTATCGCCTCCCAGAGCGCCTGCCGGCTCTCGCGGCGCGGGTTTAGTGGCAGCGGGCGGAGTTTTCCCCGGCGACTTAGCAGCGGCGGCGGGCGGAGTTTTCCCCGGCGACTTAGCAGCGGCGG
>NZ_DAOTWH010000351.1:0-43713 GCF_034435895.1 Chloroflexus sp. | reverse complement strand
TGCGGGCGCTACGCGCCCGCGCAATGACAAACAGGCTCGGCAGTGCTAGGCGACATTGCTCCCCCCTCCAGCGGGGGAGGGCTAGGGCGGGGCCATTCTTGCGATCCGAGCAAGAGGTATGCCCATCAGCGAATCGTGTACGCGCTCATGAGGCTCATCTCGCCGAGGAGCTGGCGCTGAGCTTGAAAGCCGGCTTGGGCGCGCTCGATAAACGCGCGCGCCTCTTGGAAGCGGAGTGCGGCGCGATTGGCGTTTGCCACATCGTAGGTGCTGTAGAAGTCGAGGATGGCATCGAGGCCGGCCAGCTCGAGCTCAAGCCCCTGCCGGTAATCTTCGTGAGCCGGCAACAACACTCCCGGCGCGCGCAGTTCGCCCAGATTAGCCAGCGCCTGCGCCACCGTCGCTCGCAGCCGTTGGGTTGCCGCCACGTGGTTGATCGACGCGCCGCCGGGCTGGCTCGTCTCTTGCCGATAGGCAGCCGTGGCAGTGCGCAGATCGGCACGGATCGCATCGATCGCGGTCAGGTACGACACGGTGAGACTCTCGACGACGGCGAGCGGCTCGGCTTCCAGCGCCGGAATGGGGGTGGGAGTCGCAAGCGGCGTCACCAGAGCGGTTTCGACGGTAAAGGCCGGTTCTTGCTCGGCAGCCAGCGCCGCAAGCGCGCGCTCGCGGGCGATGCTCACACTCTGATGTAAAATCAGCGCCACCGCCAACAACACAATGGGCAATACCCACAACACTATCCGCACCCGCGACGCTTCGCGACGCTGCCAGCGCCACTGAACCCACCAATCGCGAGCTTGCGCGGTTGGCGTGGGAGGAGGAGCAGGCGCGGCATCGGCGGCTGGCTCCGGCGACGATGGCGACGCGAGATCAGCGATCGGGCGCGCAGTCGTCGTGCCTTGCCGTTCGAGATAGGCCAGACCGCGACGAGCGTGGGGATTATTAGGGTTAATGCGCAAAACGGCTTGCAAACAGAAAGCGCGCTGCGCTGGATCGTCAACCACACCGCTCAACCACAGCCATGCCCGTTCATCGCGGGGATCGAGCTTGAGCGCGCGCGCCAGCAGACCGGCAGCAACCCGGCGCTGCCCGCCGCGCGCCGCTGCAATGCCGCGATCGACGAGATCACGCGCTTCGGTTGGATTGGTCCGGACACTAGGTTCGCCTGCGGTGGTGGTCATGGTACAGTCCGATATATGTAATCTGAGACGCGCGTCCGTGCGTCGCTACGATTTCCGATTGACGGTTACGCCGATCACCGGGGCGCACTGCCGGGGGACGCACCGCCGGGGGCGCACTGCCGTGCGTCCCTCCTAGTGTTTCGGCAATAAGGCGTTTAATGCCCGTTGAATCAACGTTGAATCCTGCACTAAATTGGCGCGTACCGTCTGCCAATATTCTGGCCGTTCGTACCCCAATTGCCAAATCGCAATGCCCGCCAAATCAAGCTTCTGCACCGCTGCGATCTTATCGGCAAGGCCAGTATCGGTCATAAACCACACGGTGCGCGTGCCGGCGCTGGTGCGATAGGTAAAGGTGCTCTCGCCGACCCGCCCGCGGGCATTGCGTTCGATAAAGCTCACTGTTGGTTGATACTCGTTGATGATCTCTTCGATAATCTTCCAAGGCCGAGCCGTAGCATTGCCGTTGGGCGGCCAATCGTAGCCGTAGAAATGAACGCCGATCAGCACCTTGGCCGGATCGACCACTTCGCGCGCATAATTGGCGACAGCTTCAACCCAGTAGGCTGGCGCGACCGGCCCCGGCCCTGACCCGCGCCAGTGGTAATCGTAGGTCATAATCCGCAATTGATCAATATGCGGCCCGATCGCGCGCCAATCTTGAAACGCACCCAACCCGCCATCATCACGATCTTTAGCGTGGACGGCGACCGTCAAGAGCTTGCCGTGCGCGTGCAAGGCCGCAGCAAGATCAACGATAAACGCGGTAAAATCGTCGCGCAGCGAAGGGGCGAGCGATTCATAATCAATATCAATCCCATCGTAACCGCGCGCCAACACCTCATCAACAATGTTTTGGATGTGGCGCGCGCGTAATTGCGGATTAGTCAACACCGGCACCACCGCGCCGGGGTTGCTAACGTTATGAATCGAGGGGATGATACGCACGTTGTTTTCGTGCGCAATCCGCACCAGATCATCATCGCGCCGGCCATAGAGCCGCCCGCTCGCGTCAGTGGTATACCAAAACGGGCTAATGTCGTCGATAATATCGACATTGGCGAAAAACGACTCACGCGCATCACCTTCAAAATCCGGCGGCAGCCAGACCGCAATATAGCGCCCGCTCTTGGGATGATACCCGACCGTTTCCGGTTGGGGCGGCGCGGCAGTAGGCAGTGGCGTCGGCGGCACCGGTGTGGGCAACACCAGCAATGGCGCTGCGGTGGCAGTGGGAGCTATCGCAACCGTTGGCGTTGGCGCATTCGCCGAGAGCGCAATGAGCGCGCTCGACATCTGCACGGTCTGCCAGAGCAAAAGACCGGCAATCGCCAACGCGCCAATATACATGATTCCGGTGATAATCGTGCTGATCCGCACGCGCTACCTCTCGAACGACAACCGATCCTCGCTTAGTAGGCACCCAACTCGCGCAACCGCTCATCGCTAATCCCGAAATGGTGGGCAATTTCGTGCAAGACAGTGCGCCGCACCTGCTCGCGCAGCGCCGCCGTGGTGCGAAAATCGCGTTCGAGCGGCTCTTGGAAGATAGTAATCACCGCCGGCGCATCATACTCCTCGGTGAGCGGCACCCCCTCGTAGAGGCCATAAATCGTCTGCCAAGGCTTCAAGCCAAGCGCGCGTCGTTGTTCGCGGCTTGGGCGCGGCGCAATCACCACTTCGACCGTTTCGAGATGGCGCGCAAAGGCAGGGGGCAAGCTCGCGATGACTTCAGCGACCAAATCAGCAAAGTCGGGTTTTTCCATTGCGTTTGCTATCGAGTATAATGTAATGCCACAATTTATTATACTGGCCGCGGTCAAATGGCGTCAAGCATTTTGCCGGTTTTCACAAGGCCCAAAACGCATATTGGTCTGATCGGGCGAGCGAAAAATCGGCAACACTTACATGAGAGTTACTATAACAGCTCGTTTTTATACGTCCTCGCAACAGGATAGGTAAGGATCATCCCCATGCAAGACACGCAAATCGCATTTCTCAAGCGCCTGCTGAGCGCACCGGGGCCATCGGGCGACGAAGATCGGGCAGCGCGGGTGTGGCGGGCTGAGGCGCGCACGTTCGCCGATCAAGTGTACAGCGATGTGCTTGGCAATAGCTTTGCCGTGCTCGAAGGCAGCGGGCCGCGCATTTTGTTGGCTGGTCATATTGACGAAATCGGCATCATGATCAGCCATATCGATGAGAATGGCTTTCTCTACTTCAGCCCCATTGGCGGTTGGGATGCACAGGTGCTGATCGGGCAGCGCGTGCGCTTGCTAGGCCGGCACGGCGAAGTGCTCGGCGTCGTCGGCAAGAAGCCGATCCATTTGCTGAAACCAGAGGAGCGCAATCAAGCCACCAAGATCGAGCAGATGTGGATCGATATTGGCGCTACGAGCCGTGACGAAGCGGCTGAATTGGTGCAGGTCGGCGATGCTGGCGTGATCGACGCGCCGGTATATGAATTGCGCGGCGGGCGCCTCGTCAGCCGCTCGATCGATAACCGGATCGGGGCGTTTACCGTGCTGGAAGCGTTGCGCTTGCTCAGCCAAAACCGTCCGGCAGCCTGCGTTGCCGCCGTGGCGACCACGCAGGAAGAGATTACCTTCGGTGGCGCCACCACTGCTGCGTTCAGCTTTGACCCGCAAGTGGCGATTGTGGTTGATGTCACCTTCGCCACTGACCATCCCGACGCTGATCAGCGCCAGTGGAATACGGTGAAGCTCGGCGGCGGGCCGGTGCTTTCACGCGGTTCGGCGAACAGTGGCCGCGTCTTCCGCCGGCTGGTCGAATTGGCCGAACGCGAGTCGATCCCGTACAATGTCCAAATTGCGCCACGCTACACCGGCACCGACGCCGACGCTATCCATCACGTGCGCGGCGGCATCGCCAGCGCAGTAATCTCGATCCCCAATCGCTATATGCACTCGCCAAATGAGATGATTGAGATCAGCGATGTGGCGCATGCGGTCAAACTGATCGCCGCGTTTGTTCATTCGGTAGCGAGTGTTACTGAATTTATTCCGGCTGATGAATAAATATTATTCCACAAATACCATGCAATTATGGTACAATTGCAACCGTCGCGCCGCCGTTGTCGCGATCGGCCAGCGCCGGCCGTCCTTACTCGTTGGAGAGGGATAAATCATCATGGTGATGACTAATCTAATCCACACTGCTGCGCCCTCTGAAGGCGCCGATCTGCTACGCACCGTCCAGCAACAATTTGACGAAGCCGCCGATCTGCTCGATCTGCCGGCCCGTCTCCGTGCCATCTTACGCGCCCCGCAGCGCGAGCTGACCGTTAACTTTCCCGTCAAACGCGATAATGGCCGCATCGAAGTATTCCAAGGGTTCCGCGTCCAACACAATCTAGCCCGCGGCCCAACGAAGGGCGGCATCCGGTACCATCCCGCAGTCAGGCTGGACGAGACGCGCGCCTTGGCGATGTTGATGACGTGGAAGTGCGCGTTGGCCGGCTTACCTTACGGTGGCGCTAAAGGCGCGGTGATCGTCGATCCTAAACAGCTCTCGCTCGGCGAGATCGAACGGCTGACCCGCCGCTTCGCCACCGAAATCAGCGTCGTCATCGGCCCTGAGCGCGATATTCCCGCGCCTGACATCGGTACCAACCCCCAGATTATGGCGTGGATCATGGACACCATCTCGATGCATCAGGGCCATACCGTGCCGGCAGTCGTCACCGGCAAGCCGATCAATATTGGCGGCTCGGAAGGCCGGCTTGAAGCGACCGGACGCGGGTTGACGTACGTGCTCACAACCGCATCACAGCATCTTGGCTTGAAGATTTCTGAGATCCGGCTCGCTATTCAGGGGTGCGGCAACGTTGGCTCAACTGTAGCGAGGGAAGCGGTTGCGTTGGGTATGAAAGTGGTCGCCCTGAGCGATAGCCGTGGCGGTGTCTACAATCCGCACGGCCTCGACGTCGAAGCGGTGCTGGCGCACAAAACGCGCACCGGCAGCGTGGCCGGCGCCGCGAACGCCGACTCGCTGACCAACGAGGAGTTGCTTGAAGTCGAGTGTGATGTGCTGGTGCCGGCAGCGTTGAGCGGCGTCATTACGGCCCAAAACGCCAGCCGGATCAAAGCGCAGATCATCGCCGAAGCGGCGAATGGCCCGACCACCAAAGCTGCTGATGCCATCTTGTACGACCGCGGCTGTCTCGTGATCCCCGACATTCTGGCCAACGCCGGCGGCGTCACGGTCAGCTACTTCGAGTGGGTGCAAGGCTTGCAAGAGTTCTTCTGGAGCGAACGCGAGGTCAATGCCCAATTGCGCCGGGTAATGACCAATGCCTTGCAGCAAGTGTTGCGCGTCGCGGCAGAGCGACAGGTTGATCTGCGCACCGCCGCCTATATGCTGGCGATCCAGCGGGTGGGTGATGCAGTGACCACGCGCGGGATCTATCCGTAGCGCCATCAGGCCGCATGCGGGTGCGGCCGGTACACGATCGCCGGCGATGCGCTATGATTTTGATGATAGGATTGCTTTGGAGTGCGGCAGGTTGACTGCCGCACTCTCTGTAGTATGCTTGGATGCAAGCGTAGCATTCCTGTACAGAGTAGAGTTGCTATGGATGACCTCGACACGATGATCGACAGCTTGATCCCGCGCCGCACCAATGGCCGGCGCTTCATCACCGGTTTGCTGCTCGGGATGATCGGCGGCGCCGCCGCAGCGGCCCTGTTGATGCCCCGCAGCGGGCCGGCGCTCCGCGCATGGTTGGCCGAACGCACCCAAGCGTGGCTGGGGCAGGCCCGCCACACACTGACCGGCGAGCAACCCTTGTGAACGCGCTGCACTGCTCTGCCAGCCTCATCGCTTTTGCAAAACTCAAACATTTCACCAACACTCTTCTCATGCAAGAGAGTGGTATACTGAGCACAACAGCGGACAAGTACCGCATCTCAGCGTTCAAGGGAGGCTCCTATGCCATTCTTTTTCGATCCAACCTATCTTCTCTTTGCTGTGCCAGCGATGCTCTTCGCCCTCTGGGCCCAATTTCAGGTCCAGTCGGCCTTTAATAAATGGTCGCAGGTCGCCAACATGCGGCGGCTGAATGGTTTTGACGTTGCTCGCATCTTGATGCGCAACGAAGGCCTCGATCATGTTGGCGTCGAGACCATTCCCGGCATGTTGACCGACCACTACGATCCTGCGAGCAAGGTCATTCGCCTCTCGGAAGGATCAGTGCAACCGTCGGTCGCCGCAATGGCGATCGTTGCCCACGAGTTGGGCCACGCCGCGCAAGACAAAGAGGGCTATGCGTGGTTGCGCGTGCGATCGGGCATCGTTGGGTTCGCCAACATCGGCTCGCAACTCGGCACGTGGCTGTTCTTTATCGGCATGTTGCTCGGCGCCGGCGGCGGCAGCCGGTTCGGTTTCCAACTAGCGGTCGTTGGCGTGATCTTGTTTAGCGCCGCGGTTGCCTTTACGCTCGTGACGCTGCCGGTTGAATTCAATGCCAGCGCGCGCGCGCGCGAGATGCTCCAGCGCGCTGGGTTAGTGACGGTGCAAGAGGCGGCAGGGGTGAATGCCGTGCTCAACGCGGCAGCGTTGACCTATGTGGCGGCGGCAGCGCAAGCGATCGCGCAGTTGCTCTACTTCGTGACAATTTTGATGCGACGGAGGGATTAACGCATGACAGAGGAAGAATTGCGCCGAAAGTTGGTGCATGGCTTGATCAGCCTCGTGTTGAGCTTGGCAGCCGCGTGGTTGGCGGCCTATTTGACGAACAAGATTTTAGGCGAGCCATCAAAACCGGAATCGCAGACGGTGTAGCAGCATCGTAGGGGGAGAACGTTACTCTGCCCCTACGATGCTCTTTTATTGATGTTTGCAGTATGAATGCCAATCCCATCATTATTGGCGTCGCCGGCGGCAGTGCTAGCGGCAAAACCAGCGTCGCGCAGGCGATTCTGCAACGAGTCGGCGCCGACCGCATCGCCCACATCGATCACGACCGCTACTACAAAGACCTGAGCCATCTGCCGCTCGCCGAGCGGGCCAAATTCAACTTCGACCACCCTGACGCGCTCGACAATGATCTGTTAGTGGCGCATCTCGATGCCTTGTGCGCTGGCCAAGCGATCGATCTGCCGACCTATGACTACGCCACTTATGTGCGCCTGCCGCAAACCGAGCGGATCGAACCGCGGCCAGTCATCTTGGTCGAAGGCATTTTGATCTTCTACGAACCGGTGTTGCGCCGCCGGATGCACATCAAACTGTTTGTTGATACTGATGCCGATTTACGCTTCATCCGCCGGCTGCGACGGGACATTGCCGAGCGCGGACGCTCGGTTGAGTCGGTCATTGAGCAATATTTGGCGACAGTGCGCCCGATGCATCTTGAGTTTGTCGAACCGACGAAGCGGTACGCTGATGTCATTTTCCCCGGCGGCGGGCGCAATCCGATCGCGATCGATATGGTCGTGGCGCGGATCGAAGCCGCCTTGCAAGCAACTGCTTGACACAATTCGCAACCGAGCGCAAACTACATGTGAGAGCAATTCGATCAGTCTAGCGCCGGTTGCGAACCACGATGCCGTTAAGCTTGCTATCTGAAAGTGATGAGCTGCCCCTAAGCTGGACGCGCGCCGTGCTCACTGCACCGCGCGTCCAGCGGGTGCGATTGCCGTTGTCTGGCTTTACATGGCTGGCTTACGCCACAATGCCGGCGAACGGCCACTTCAGCGCCTTCCACCACGAGCACGACCAGCATGCCCGCCTCTTGCTACGCGGCTGCCCGGCAGGATTAGCGCAGCGGTTGGCCCGCGCCGGTTGGGAAACAGTGCGGGTCGGCATAGAAGGCGTGATCGATCTCACCGGTGAAAGCTTGCACCGGCGCACCGTGCGCAAAATGGCACGCGCCGCCGCCCGCTTCGGCAGCGTCTATGAAATCCCGTGGAGCCCAACCGCCGTTGCCCGGTTGCGCTGGCTGGCCCGCGAAGCGCGCCACGGCCAGCGCCCGCAACTCCGCTATCTCTTTCGCGCGACATTTGAACCGGAAACGCGCCTGTTTGTCTTTATTGACCGTGATGGGGATTGGCAAGGTGCAGTACTGCTCACCCAGCCATCTCCCACTGCCGCCGTCACCGAATTGATGCTGCGCCGGCCACACGCACCAGCGGGGGTCATGGAAGCCATCTTCGCCACAGCCGGCCATCAGCTTCGCAGCGAAGGATGCCAGACCCTTAGCCTCAATGAAGCGCCCTTCCGCCATCTTGAGCCTCATTTGCGCCCGCTTGAATGGCTCATTACGCTCGCCGGCAGGCAAATGGCCGCCGTGTATGATGCTGATGGCCTGTACCGGTTTAAGGCCAAGTTTGCGCCTCACTGGCGGCCCGTCTACCTGTGCGCCCGGCCCTGCCTGCCGTTGCTGGCGCTGGTAGATCTCTTTACCGTATCGGGATGTCTAGAACTAGCTGCCAGCGGTTTCAATCGCCGGCAGGCGGCGTAGCGCGGCTACTGTGGCGGCGCTGGCGCAAGAGCCGCTCATACTCGCGCAATCGGCCCAACTGCCGGCGGTTCGGACGAATGATCGGGCGCGCGATACGCAACGTTGCCAACGCCGCGCGATGCTCGAGGCCGTGGCGAGCCATCAGATAGGCCGCCGCCATCATCGGCGCCCGGCCTACGCCTGCATGGCAATGGACGAAGACCGGCAGGCCATCGCCAATGGCATGGGCCATAAAATGCACCCCTTCATCGAGTTGCTCGATGGTCGGCGGATGAAAATCTGGCACTAGGAGACGTAAGCTGCGCGTAGGCAATGGCCCGCTAAACACATCAGCTCGTTCGGCCTGCAACGAAAGGACTGCACGTACCCCTAGCGCGTAAATCGACGGCCACTGCTGCGGATGAAATTGCCCGCCGACAAACAACATCGGCGTGATCGGGGTAATGTTCAGACCAAAGAATCGTTGCCACTGCGTGGAAAAATACTGGCGCACCCGGTTGATCATTGCGCTTCTCTGGTACAATACAACTTCAGACCTCTATGTGTATGGTAGCACAAGTATGTGGCCGTTTCGCAAACCAATTGATCTCAGCGCAGCCATTGTCCGGCCAAGCCAGCCAGCCGACGTCACGGCGGTCAGCCATCTCTTGAACGCCGCCAGCCGCCGCTTTGCCGCCGCCGCCGGCAGCGAACTCTACCCTGCCGTCGAAGAAGGGCGGGCGGTCGTGATGCAGCTTGAACGTGAAGTGTTGGCGGCGGCCGTGCTGGGCCGGCCCATTCATCAGGTGGCATGGCTACGCGTGCTCGCGGTGAGCGAACGGCTCCAACCGCGCGAGGCAGTAGCGCGAGTCGCGCCTGCGCTCGAACAAGTCGCCCGCCAACAGGCCATTACCCACCTCTATTATGCCGGCGATGACCAGTCAAATCAGTGGCTGCGCCCGCTGTTAGAACAGGCCGGGTACTACCATCAAACTGATGTCGTCGTCTATGAAAAACGCGACTGGGAAATTCCCGCCAATGGCAATCGCGATGTGCAAGTTCGCCCCGTCCAAGCCGTTGATTTAGCCGAAGTGCTGCAACTCGACATGCGTTGCTTTGAACCGCAATGGGTCAAAGACGAAAGCATTCTCGCGCCGGCCATTGCCGATGGGTCGTTTTTCGTGGTCGCTGAACTCAACGGGCAGCTAGCGGGATACAGTTATGCCACCAGCCATTTTGGCGGCCGATTGGTACACTTGGTGCGGATCGCGGTCGATCCCAATGTGCGCGGACGCGGCATCGGTGTACGATTATTGGCCGAATTCGTCGCCTATGCGGCTGAAGCCGGCGCCGAGTTGCTCACTCTCAACACCCAAGCGTACAACCATCATGCCCAGCGGCTGTATCGCTGGTTTGGCTTTGCGCCGACCGGTGAACGCCAGCCGGTGCTCTGCCGCTGGTTGCAGAGAGGGAGAACCGTGCCACCGAAAACTGATCCGCGCGACTGGAATCGGCTGTTTGAACGGCGCCAACGCCAGCGCGGCCCGCTTAGCACGCTCATCGCAGCGCTCGTGATAGGGATGATCATCGTTGGTCTGATTGGACTCACGCCCCTCGTCATCGACCAACTGGAAACGAGCCGGGCCATTGCCCGCCAAACCCAAATTGCGCTGCAAACCCGTGAGGCGCGAGCAACCGCTCAACAAGCAGCTACGCAGAGCGCCATTCCGGCGGCTACGGCAACACCAACCGCAACGCCAACCGCAACCGAAACACCTACTCCGACGCCAGAGCCAATCCTTGGCCGCGCGCAAGTGATTAACGGCGGCAATATCCGGCGTGAACCGCGTGTCGCCGCTGAAACGGTGATTGGGCAAGTGTGTGTGGGTGATCGGGTGGTATTGTTAGAAGAGCAAACCAACGACGCCAATCGTTGGTACCGGTTGCGGGTGGTCGAAACTGCCGGCAACTGCGTTCCCGAACGGGTGAGCGCCGGCGCCGAGGGGTGGGTGAATGCCACATTGCTCAGCGCGCCCGAACCGTAGGAACTGGCAATGGATTACCGCGCGCTGGCTGCTACCTGCTCGTACACTGCCAGCGTCGCTTGCGCCGTCACGCGCCATGAGAAGAGCGCCGCCCGGCGCAACCCGCGCTGGCGCAGCAGCTCTCGCAGATCGTGCGAGCGGAGCACACGCAAGATGCCCTCGGCGATCTCGTGCATGCTGTGCGGATCAACCGTCAGCGCGGCTTCATCAACCACCTCTGGCAAGCTACCGGCATACGCGCAGACCACTGGAACGCCGCAGGCCATGGCTTCGAGCGGCGGCAAGCCAAAGCCCTCATACGACGAGGGGAAGACAAACAGCAATGCCCCGCTGTAGAGTGCCGGCAAATCGGCTTCGGCAACATTCGCCAATACCGTGACCCGGTCGCTCACACCGCGGTCAGCAGCAATCACCATTGGCAACGGGTAGCGCCGGTCAAATTTGCCGGCAATCACCAGCACGGCATCGGCAAAGGCCGCTGGCAAATCCGGCAGCACCCGTTCCCAGGCCCGGACAAGGCGGTCGATATTCTTATGTGGCTTGTTTGAGCCGACGTACAACACATAGTGGCGCGGCAGAGCGTAGCGCATCCGCACCTCGGTAATCTCATCCACCGGCTGCGGGGCAAAACCCGGCGCGGCGGCCAGCGGCGTCACTGCGATCTGGTCGCGCGGAATGCGGAGATGAAAGGCCAAATCATCACGCGAAACCGTTGAGATGGTGATCAGCTTGCGCGCGCTCTGGGCCGCGAGCCGCAATGACCAGCGGTAGAAGCACCGTCCGCGCGGGGTCAGGGTGTGCGGATAGCGCAACGGCAAGACATCGTAGATGGTTACGACCGAGGGGCAAGGCAGCAGATACGGTTTGACAATGTAGGGCGAATGCAAGAGAGCGAGGTGCAACCGGCGCGCCAGCAACGGTATTTCAAACTGCTGGCCCAGCGCAAAAGGGCCGCTCTGCACGGTGATGTATTCGGTGACAGCATCGGATAACGGCGGCAATGCTTGCCCGGCATTGACCAGTACAAACAGACGATGAGGCGCGATCAGTTCGCTTAGGGCCGGCAAGAGCGCGGTAATATAACGGCCAATGCCGGGAAAGTGGTCGCTGGCATAGCGAGCATCAAAACCGATGCGAAGCGGCAACATGAGGGCAAGGTGCGATCATTTGTGATCATGCAGATATAACGTAGAGGCACAAGGGTCGCGGTAGCGCAAGGGCGGGCTTGGCGCCCGCCCGTACTGCCCCATCCATCAGCCTAGATTTCCTCAACCAGTAGCGATGCCATATAGGTCAACGTCGCCCGGCGACCTTGGGGATGCAAGCGCCGCCACAGATTGAGCAACTTCTGTTCAGCGTAGGCATGGATAATTGCTTCGTCGGCGACCGAATCTGCTACCGGCGCATCTACCGAGTTTGGCGAAGCAACCACAGGTGTAGGAGCCGCCGCCGCCAACGCTACCGTAGTCTCCGCCTCATGGCTCGGCGCCGGCGGCAACGCAACGCCACGCTGGCTCAATTCAGTCGCGATGATCAGGTATGCCACCTCGAGCGAATCAGCGCCCAACACTTCGGCCAGTTTCATCGCGTTATCGGGATCGGGCGTGGTTTGGCCGTTGATATAGTTTTTCATCGCGCTGTCGCTGATTTTAGTGGCGGTACATAGGCTCGCGCGGGTAAACCGGCCTTGCATCTGCTCTTTCAACCACTCACCAAATGTTTGCCCAGCGTAAGGCAATAATTCAGACCGTTCACGGACTTCGCTGGCCGGCATATTCAAGACTTCCGCCATCTGCTCAACCGTTTTGCTGCGCATCCGGGAACGCGCGCCTGCTTCAAACAGGTACGAGCGCAAGGTGGCGACACTGATCCCCAGCATCCCGGCAAAATCAGCCAGCGATGTTCGCCGTTGCATCGCGGCATGGAACAAGAGCACCGAAAGCGGCATCTTTTGATCGGACGTGCTCACCGGAGGCAATCCTTTCGTTATCAGTAGTTCTCATCCTATGATTACGCAAGAAATTGCAAAAACATCTTTAATCACGCTCGCTATTGTAGGATTATAGTTGGATATCGCTAAAATGTCAAGGTTTTTGTTGTGGTCATTTGATACTTTCTAACAAAAACATCAAAGTGACATGCTCAGAGAAGTGTGTTACAATAGCAAGGTATTGGCACCGGTTTCATAATTGCAGGACCGCACATGACAACCCCGATCCCTAGTCGCTTTACGATCGACGACCTCTACGAGCTGGGATGGCTGGAAGACCCGCGCCTGAGCCATGATGGGGGTATGGCGGCAGCCGTGTGGGTTACGGTCGATCGGTTCAACAATAGCTATCGTCGCCAGATCGTGTTGGTTCCAACCGCTGGCGGGCCGCTGCGCCGGTTTACGCGCGCCAAGCAGGATCGCCAGCCGCGCTGGAGTCCTGACGGTAAGTGGCTGGCATTCGTCTCGAACCGCGACGATGAACGGGGCCAGATCTACTTGATGCCGGTTGATGGCGGCGAGGCCCGTCAAGTCACCAGTATGCCCAACGGCGCGAGTGATCCGGCATGGAGCCCGGACGGGCGATGGCTCGCGTTCCTTTCGCCGGTGAACGCTGAAGAGCAAGCGCGGGAAGATAGCGGGACACTGCCGCCGCCGGCTGATGCATGGGAGGCCCGGCGCGCCCGTGAGCAGCGCCAGCACGACGAGGAGCTGCGCAACGATCCGCGCGTGGTGACGAAGTTGCCCTACCGCAGCGGCACGAGTTATTTCGATGATCGGCGGCGGCACATTTATGTGATCGAGATCGGCGACGAGGAAACACCGGCTACCCCGCGCCGACTGACGTCCGGCGATCTCCACTACAGCGCACCGGTCTGGATGCCCGCTGGCGATGCGCTCCTCAACACTGCGACTCGCGATCCCGAAGCTGATTCGCTCTTTGCCTACTATGATGTGATGCGCATTCCGCTTGATGGATCGCTGCCGCAGGCGCTGACCAGTCCCGGCTTTTCGTACTTTGACCCGCAACCCTCGCCCGATAGCAGCCAGATTGCCTTTTTGCGCCTGAATGAAGCACGGCTGCTCGGTGAAGGCCGGCGGGTAGCGATTATTCCCGCCGAGGGAGGCGAACCGCACGATCTCACCGCTCATACCGATTTGAACGTGGAGCAATTCCACTGGCAGCCTGATGGGCAAGGCGTGTTGTTTAGCGCCGGTTGGCGCGGCGAGGCCCACGTCTACCAGATCGGGTTGCCGGGCACGCCGGCCTACCGCAATGGGGCCACGCTAGTAAGCGGGCCGCGCATCGTCAGCGAATTTGACGTGGGGCGTGATGGCAGTATCGCGTTTGTCGCCGGCAGCCCTGACAATCCGTGCGACCTCTACTTCCGCAGCGCCGATGGCCACGAGCGCCGGTTGACGGCGATCAACGACCGGCTACTTCGCCAGCGGATCATTGTGCCGATCGAAGAACTGGTCTATCTTGCGCCTGACGGCAGCGAAGTGCAAGGCTGGGTGCTGCACCCGCCTGATTTCGATCCGGCTCGCCGCTATCCATTAGCGGTCTATATCCACGGCGGGCCGCATGTGATGTGGGGGCCGGGTTTTCGTTCGATGTGGCACGAATGGCAAACAGCGGCGGCGCGCGACTACGTCGTTTTCTTCTGCAACCCGCGCGGCAGCGAAGGCTACGGCGAACTCTGGCGCGACGCGATCCGCGGCAATTGGGGTGAAGCCGATGCGCCCGATATTTTGGCCGGGATCGACACCCTCGTCGCCCGCGGCTACATTGACCCAGACCGCATCGCCGTCACCGGCGGTTCGTATGGCGGCTATATGACGGTATGGCTGATCGGCCACGACGACCGCTTTGCCTGCGCCGTCGCCGCGCGCGGCGTTTACAATCTGCTGACCCAACATAGCATCAGTGATGCGCACGAGCTGATCGAGATCGAATTCGGCGGCTACCCGTGGGAGCTATACGAAGAACTGTGGGATCATTCACCGTTGGCGCATGCCCACAAGATTCAAACACCGCTGCTGCTCTTGCACGGCGAGCTCGATTATCGCGTGCCGATTAGCGAAGCCGAACAGCTTTTCGCCATCCTCCGCCGCCAAAAGAAGGTGGTGGAACTGGTGCGCTACCCGCGCGAAGGCCATGAATTGACCCGCAGCGGCGAACCGCGCCACCGCGCCGACCACATGCGACGGACGTTGGAATGGTTTGACCGGTATTGCCGGTCATAAATACCGATCACGTTATGATCGTAGCGACGCACGGCCGTGCTTCTCTACCAACGGCCCCGCGCCCCGTTCCGCGCCCCACCCGACCCGCGCCCCGGCCCCTGTACGGGCACAGCGGCGCTGTGCCCCTTCACCAGTTTCTCATTTGACACGTCAATCATTGCCGCCGTATCATACTTTTAGTTTGTCTAACTAATTGTTTTGACCTATGGATCCAACCACCATCGCCAATGCCCAACGTCTGATCCAGTTGATCGACTGCATGCGGGCCAACCAACCACGCAGTCCCCTCTTCCAGCAGCTTGGCGAGTGGGGATTGTCGATGTCGCACGTGCGCTTGCTTGGTTTGTTGGCGCCTGATCGCGAGCTGTCGATGCGCGAATTGGCCGAGGCGCTCGGCATTACGCCGCCGTCGTTGTCGGCCCTTACCCGCCGGTTGGGGCAGAAAGGGTTGGTCGAACGCTGCCCGCATCCCGACGATAGCCGGATCACGCTGCTGGCGCTGAGCGAGGCCGGACGCAAGCTGCATCGCGATCTCGAAGCAGAGCGGCTAGGCCACATGACACGGTTGTTGGCCGGCCTCAGCCACGCCGAACAACAGCTCTTTCTCGATTTGCTCGAACGCGCGATACGCACATGACCTGAACAACAAAGCGGGAAGATTTGGCAACTCTGCCAGTAGGAACCTCTATGCAAGCTCATCGTGTCGCCCAACCGCCGGCTAACCGGCCCAATCCCGGCGCACTGATCCGCGCTATTCGCTATCTCGGTAAGCAGCGCCGCACCGTGACAATTGCCTACAGCGCATTGGTAATCGCAACCTTAGCCCAACTAGCTGTGCCGCAATTGGTGCAGAACATGATCGATGCGGTCACGCGCAGCATTACCGCTACCCGCATCCTTACCGAAGTGCCGGCGGCATTTCAGGCTGCCGCTGCCGCTAAACTCGGCCTGACCGTCGAACAGTTGCAGCGCGACGCCGCCAATGCCGAAGGAATTGTCATCAACGCGGCTCTGCTGATTTTAGCCTTCGCCGTGATGCGCGGCGTCTTTTCGTTTTTACAGTCGTTTATGGCTGAACAAACCTCGCACGGCTTGGCCTTCGACCTGCGTAACGCGATTTTCAGCAAGATCCAGCGGATGTCGTTCAGCTTTTACGACCGTAACCAGACCGGGCAGCTCATGGTGCGCGCCACCGATGATGTCGAGCGGGTGCGCACCTTTGTGGCGCAGGGGTTAGTGCTGGTGGCCCAGTCGTTTTTGCTCCTCACCGGCGCGCTGATCGTGCTCGCATTCACTAACTGGCAACTGACGCTGGTGATCTTGCCGATTTTGCCGATCGCACTGGCCGTCTTTGTCGTCTTTGGCCGCCTAAGCCAGCCGTTGTTCGGGGAAGTGCAAGCGCGACTGGCCCGGCTCAATACTATTTTGCAAGAGAATATCGCCGGGATTAAGGTGGTCAAGGCGTTTACCCGCGAACCCTACGAACAACAACGGTTTGATCAAGCGGCGACGGCGCTGATGGAGCAGCAGATTAAGGTGAATCGCATCTTCGCCTTTCTGTTTCCGGTCGTGTTTCTGATTGCCCAGCTCGGCCAAGCGGCAATCCTCTACTTTGGCGGCCAGCAGATCCTCAACGGCACGCTGGAGCTAGGCCAGTATCAGAAATTTAGCCTCTATCTGGTGTATGTCTTCTTCCCGCTCGGCCAGCTCGGTTTTATCATCGCACTGCTGGCGCAAGCCGGCGCGTCGGCGGCCCGCATCTTCGAGGTGCTCGATACCGAAAGCGAGATTGTCGAACGCCCGAACGCGATCGTCTTGCCACCGTTGCAGGGAAGAGTCGAGTTCCGCAATGTCACTTTCCGCTACTTCAACAGCAGCGCGCCGGTGTTGCAAGAGGTCAGCTTTGTGGTTGAGCCGGGCCAAACCGTGGCTCTGCTTGGCGCCACTGGCAGCGGCAAGACCTCGATTATCAATCTGATCCCGCGTTTCTACGATGTGAGCGAAGGTGCGGTGCTGATTGACGGCTACGATGTGCGCGAGGTGACGATCGATAGCCTGCGCAGCCAGATCGGGATCGTGTTGCAAGAGACCAACCTGTTTAGCGGCACCATCCGCGAGAACATCGCCTTTGGCCGGCCCGACGCCAGCGACGAAGAGGTGATTGCAGCGGCGAAGGCGGCGGCGGCGCACGACTTCATTATGAGTTTTCCCGACGGCTACCAAACACGAGTCGGCGAGCGAGGCATGACCCTATCGGGAGGTCAGAAACAGCGCATCGCCATTGCCCGCGCCCTACTGCTCAATCCGCGCCTGCTGATCCTCGACGAAGCCACCAGCAACGTTGATGTCGCGACCGAGGCGCTCATTCAGCGCGCGCTTGACCAATTGCTGCGCAATCGCACCAGCTTCGTGATTGCCCACCGGATCAGCACCGTGCGCAACGCCGATCTGATCCTTGTGCTTGACAAAGGCCGGCTAGCGGCCAGCGGCGCCCATGCCGAGCTGTTGGAAAACAGCCCGATCTATGCCGAAATCTACGCTTCCCAGTTGATCGAAGACACCCCCCTGCCGTCACCGAACGGCCAGCTTGGCGAAGGAGCATCCGCGCTATGATGGGAGGATTTGGCGGCCCCGGCCGCATGCTCAATACCGAGGTGCAGAAGCCAAAGAATGTGTTGGCGACCATCGCCCGCTTCTGGCCTTATTTCCGGCCCTATTGGTTTGCCGTGGCCTTGACGCTGATCTTGATCACGGCCAGCGCCCAATTGCAGGTGACAGCGCCTGAACTGATCGGTCAAGCGGTGGACTGTTACCTCTTCCCGCGCGCCGATGCCTGCTGGTACACGACAGTCAATCCTGCGGCCACCATCGCCGACCGGATGGGAGGGTTGGCCGGCTTAACCGGCTGGTTGTTGGTGATCTTCATCGGCGGCGCATTCCTGCAAGGGTTGGCCTTCTTTAGCATGAACTGGACTGGCCAGCGTGCCTTGCGCCAGATTCGCGAAGATGTCTTCGCCCATATCCATCAGCTCTCGCTTGGCTATTTCTCTCGCAACGAGGCCGGCAACGTGATGAGCCGGATCACCAGCGATACTGACACCATCCAGCAGGCGCTCAGCTTTGCCCTGTTGAGCGTGGTCAACGGCCTCTTGCAAATTGGGTTGACGATCAACGCGATGGTGCAGAGCAATCTGCCGTACGCCCTGATCAGCCTGAGCGTCGTACCGTTCATGATCCTCGCAACGTTCTACTTCTCGACCCAAGCCCGGCGCGCATTTCGCGCCAGCCGCCAGCAGATGGGGAACGTCAATGCCGGTCTGCAAGAGAGCATCGCCGGCGCGCGCGAGGTGCAGGCGTTTAACCGCGAAGCCGAGAGCATTGCCCAATTCGAGCGAGCTAACGCCGCTAACCGCGACGCCAACATTCGCGCCGCCAGCTTCACCAGTGCGCTCAACCCGGTGCTGGAAGCATTAGGGTACGTTGCGATCGCAATTGTGGTCGTGGTGGGTGCGCTCAGTGCGCTGCGTAATGCTCCCCTCTTCGGCACAACCGTCATCTCGCTCGGCGCCATTTTCGCCTTCATCCAATACGTGCAGCGCTTTAACCAGCCCATCCAGCAGATTGCCTCGTTGTGGACGAACGTGCAGAACGCGATTGCCGGTGGCGAGCGGATCTTTGGCCTGCTCGACGCGCAGCCCGATTTGGTTGATGCCGACAACGCCCGCCCGCTGCGGCCGATCAAGGGCCGGGTCGTGTTCGATCACGTCTGGGCCGAATACAAACCGGGCCAGCCGGTATTGCGCGACCTCAGCTTTGTAGCCGAACCGGGCCAGACAATTGCTATCGTCGGACCGACCGGCGCTGGCAAGACGACGCTGGTCAACCTCATCCCGCGGTTTTACGACGTAAGCGCGGGCAGCGTCACGATTGACGGCTACGACGTGCGGGAGGTGACGGCAGCCAGTCTGCGGTCGCAGATCGGGATTGTGCTACAAGACACCTTCCTGTTTGCCGATACGGTGCTAAACAACATCCGCTATGGCCGGCTGGACGCCAGCGACGAGGAGGTGATCGCGGCGGCCAAACTAGTTGGCGCACACGAGTTCATCGAGCGGTTGCCCGACGGCTACCAGACGATGCTCGGCGAACGGGGTACTGGTCTCAGCCAAGGCCAACGCCAATTGATCGCGATTGCCCGCGCCGCGCTGGCCAATCCGCGCATCTTAATCCTCGACGAAGCGACCAGCAGCGTCGATACCCGCACCGAGCGGATCATCCAGCGCGCCTTTGACCAGATGCTGGCCGGACGCACAAGTTTCGTGATTGCCCACCGGCTCAGCACCATCCGCAATGCCGATCTGGTGCTGATGATCAAAGACGGCCAGATCGTCGAGCGCGGCAGCCACCATGAGCTATTGGCTCAGCGCGGCGCGTATTACGAACTGTACCGGCAGCAATTTACCGCGAGTGAAGGTGCAGACGTGGCGCCGGCCCGTGTGGGGTAACGGAGGGGCAGAGCGACGCTCTGCCCGCGCGCGGCGACGCCATCCCCGCAACCTTTCCGCATGTCATTGCGAGCCGAGCGTAGGGGCAGAGCAACGCTCTGCCCACGCGCGGCGAAGCAATCCCCCGCGAGCATGGGAACCATCCCTCAGCGTCCGCTCCTGCCCAAGCAGGAGATTGCTTCGGGCGCTCCGCGCCCTCGCAATGACATGAAGCCTCCCGCGCAACGGCAAGCGGTTGGTCACGGCAGGTACACGCCATAGCCAACCCTCACCGGCTCACAATCGGCAAGTACCAATCGTATGCAATCGGGATCCCGGCAATCAATGGCAACCCCTTGCCACCGGCAGGCGCAGCCGTCACACCTCCGACCCCCACTGGCCGATCACTAGAAAGATAACGGCGCAGAAAACTGCTCCATGCATCGGTTTGACCGCGGTAGAGCAAGCGTTCAACGTAGAGCGGCTGCATCCCAAGCAGCGAGTAGTGGGGGAAGAACTCGGCCAGACCGCCGCCGGGAGGCAACGTAGGCACACCGGGGACACCAGCAGCTTGCCGGCGGGCATTGATCACGAATGGCGTTGAACCGCCAAGTGCGGCAGCAAGAGCGGTTGTTCTCTCGCGCACCAGAGCTAATTCGCTGGCTTGCAAAGCGGGAGCAGTAGCTAAGGCTGCTATGAAATCACCGAGATCAAGAAAGGCATCTTCCGGCATAGGATACTGATCGCCGATTGCATCGCGCATCTTATCAGCCAAGCCATTGCCCGACGAATCGTAGACGGTGCTGGCCGCACGCACCTCAGCCAATGCTTGCTGGATGACAGTCCCACGTTCATTCAACACCCGCGCCAGCTCGGCAGCCAGCGCATCACGCGCCGTTTGCACTGCACCGGCGCGCGCAAGATCGAACGCGGCCAGCGCATACTCGCGCAATACGCCATCGGCACGCGACGCCGCCGCATACAGCACCGGTAAATCGTTCGCCACCGCGCGCGGATCATTGCCGCCGGTCGCGACCAGCCGGTGCAATACCTGCCTCAACCATGCCATGCGCCAGATCTGGCCGGGTGGCGCAACTAGATAATCGGCGGCAGGAGCCAAAGCCGACGCTGTGGTAAGATTAGCCGTCAACGGCGCTTGCATCAGCACGAGGTTGATCCGTTTGCCGCTCGCATTGGTAGCGGCAGTAAGCGCCGCCCCCAGATCGGCGATGCTCATCTCCGGTTGGTTGATCGTCGATTCATCGCTCCCAACCCCCAACGCCGGATGGGCCGGCCCCACCAACACCAGCATCGTACGGCTGGCCGGAAACTGGCGCAAGCCATATTCGACGAACTCGCGCAATGTCACCGGGTCGGCGCTATTCGGTTCGAGTTGCTGCCGGCAATCCACGGCACTGCCGCGCAGCGCGCAGATCTCGCCGCCAGTGTTGCCGTATCCATCGTAGAAGGTCACGATCGAGATATTTGGATAGGATGCCGCCAACGATCGCAGCCGCTCCAGCTCGAACGCTGGCTGCGCAACCAAGCTCATCCGCGCTGGATCACCCAGCGCGTTATCGGCGGCCACATAGATCAGCACCGTCCAATTGGCTGATGATGCGCCAGCCGGCAATCCTTCATCGCTGGCCGGTTGGAAAGGCTCCGTGCGTGTCGCCGGCAAGAAGGTAATCGTCTGCTCAGCAAAGCTGTAGCCATAGGCTGGAAGGGCGGCAGTGCCGCGCGGATCGCGCACGATGGCGTACCAGCGGTACGGATAACCATAGCGGAGCCGGAATGTGGCAAAACTGGCTGGAACAAGGTCAAAGAATGGCTTGTCCGCAGTTAAGACCGGACTGCACAATTGGGGCGGCAAGCCAGTTTCGGGCACGACTAGCGCCGGATCGTAGAGGCAAATCTGGTACGTTTCGCCCTCGATCCCGCGTGGCTCGATCTGGAGCCGCACCGGTGAATCAGGAGCCAATACCAAGGTAGCATTGGGTGGAGGATTGACCAAACGCACGGTGCTCAACTCAAGATCGAGATTGGTCACCTCCTGCCCAGCGGTAAGCGTGGTGATCACCGGCCCGGCCAGCACCCCTAGCTGTTGCTCGTCACGGGTAGGCGCAAGCGGCTGATTGGCAAACCAGACTTGATAGGCAGCGCCGGCGGGCAATGGCGGCACACTGAATTGATAGCGAAAGCCATCTTCGGCTGGCGCGACGTGAGCCGTTGCTACTACCTGCCGCCCGCTGCTATTGTAACGCACCAGCAACACCTGCGCATTACCCAGCGCGGGTGCTGTGCGATTGCGCTGCGTCACTCGCCCGCTGAGCGTTGCGATGGTGCGGGTACACACCTGCGCTTCAATGTCATCGAATGAGATGCCAATCGCCGGGCCATCATTCACGCCGCGCAGCGTCATCACGAATTGCGCCGAACCGCGTTCAACAAGGGGCGTAATATCGGTAGCAGCCCACGTAAAGCTGCGCCAATTGCCGTCCGCCCTCCCGCTCAGCGGCAGATTGACGGCGAAGATACGCCCCGCTGGGGTCGGGTCATCGGGCAGGTTCAACGACAACGTCACCGTATCGTTCGGCCCCAACGCACCGGGTGGTATCCGGTACCGCAGCGAACCAATGATCTGCTCGGCAGCCGCCGGTACGGTGAAGGTCTGGCCGAAGGCATCGACATCAACGCTGCCATCGCTATCACCATCGTCATCTTCGGTCAGAAAGATCGCCTGCGGCGGCGAAACGACCCGTATACTTTCGGAGGTAACGTTTACCTGCTCGCGCACCGTATGCCACGGCGAGACCGATGGCGTAAGGCTGATCGCCGGATCAGCCAGCGCATCGGTGCAGATCAAATTGGCTAGCTCAGGCGGCGGCTCAGAGGCCGCTTCAATCTGCGGTGGTATGAAACCCACGAGCAACCCAACGCAGATCAACAGCGCGATCAGGCGCTGCCCCATCGCCAAACGCTGCGCTGAAGTCTGGTACAATAAAGCGACCATGCGCCACAACTCCGCTGGAGGCGATATGACTGAAGTCTCTCATCTTACCGTGAGCGCCGCGCAAGCTGCGTTAGCAGCCGGCGAGATCACGGCGGTAGAACTCACCGAAGCCTATCTCGCGCGGATCAACGCCACCGAACCAATGATTCGCGCCTTCCTGCATCTCACTCCCGAAGCCGCCCTCGCCGCAGCGCGCGCTGCTGACGAACGGCGCCGGAAAAGCCAGCCACTCGGCCCGCTCGACGGCATCCCGATCGGGATCAAAGATGTCATCTGCACCGACGGCGTGCCAACGACTGCCGGCTCGCGCATCTTGGCCGGCTTTCGCCCGCCCTACAACGCCACCGTCATCGAGCGGCTGCTTGCCGGCGGCGCGGTGCTGATCGGCAAACTCAACTGCGACGAGTTTGCCATGGGTTCTAGCACTGAAAACAGCGCCTACCAGATCACCACCAACCCGTGGGACACCAGCCGGGTGCCGGGTGGCAGCAGCGGCGGCAGCGCGGCGGCAGTCGCCGCTGGTCAAGTGCCGGCCACCCTCGGCACCGACACTGGCGGCTCGATCCGGCAACCGGCGGCCTTGTGCGGTATCAGCGGCCTCAAACCGACGTATGGCCGGGTCAGCCGGTATGGCCTGATCGCCTACGGCTCGTCGCTCGATCAGATCGGGCCAATGGCATGGACAGTCGCTGATCTTGCGTTGATCATGAACGTCATTGCCGGCCACGATCCGCGTGACGGCACTAGCGCGCCTATTCCTACGCCCGACTATACGGCAGCCTTAACCGGTGATCTGCGCGGGTTGCGGATCGGGATTCCCCGCGAATACTTCGTGGAGGGTATGGAGCCGGGTGTCGAAGCTGCCACCCGCGCGGCTATTGAGGCGCTGCGCGAACAGGGTGCAACGTTGGTCGAGGTGTCGCTGCCGCACACCAAATATGCTTTGCCTACATACTACATCATTGCTCCCGCCGAGGCTAGTGCTAATTTGGCCCGATTCGACGGCGTGCGCTACGGCTTCCGCGCCGAGGGTGAAACGATGTGGGAGCAGATTGAGCAGACGCGCGGGCAAGGGTTTGGCCCCGAAGTGCGCCGGCGTATTATGCTCGGCACATACGCGCTCTCAGCCGGCTACTACGATGCCTACTACCGGCGCGCGCAACAGGTGCGCACCTTGATCAAGCGCGATTTCGAGCAGGTGTTTGCCGAGGTAGATCTCTTGGCCACGCCAACCTCGCCCACCGTGGCATTTCCCATCGGCCAAAAGATCAACGATCCACTGGCGATGTATCTCAGTGACGTTTGTACCCTGCCGATCAATCTGGCCGGCGTGCCGGCGCTCGTCGTGCCCTGCGGCTTTAGCGAAGGGCTGCCGGTCGGGTTGCAATTGATCGGGCGGCCATTCGACGAAGCTACGTTATTGCGGGTTGGCGATGCGTATCAACGCATCACCGATTGGCATACGCGCCGGCCGGTGTTGGCCTAAACTTATACTCTGCACCACACACTTGCAGATTGTGGTATACTAAGAGGCGGTTTATCAAAACTCGACCGGTCAGTATTGGATCATTCAAGGAGAGATATCATCAATGAGCCGTTCGCGAGGGGTTGGGCGGCCACGGGCGCGCCGCCGCGAGTGTGAGTTTACCAAGTTGGGAATTGTGCCCGACTATAAAGATGTCAAGCGTCTGCAGAAGTATCTGACTGCGCAGGGCAAGATCCTGCCGCGGCGCCGCACTGGCGTGTCGGCCAAGATGCAGCGCCGGTTGGCAGTGGCCATCAAGCGCGCGCGCCATCTGGCGCTGTTGCCGGCAGCGCCGGCGCACACGCGCTAAACGATTATTGCCAGAAACGGTACGGATAACGTGCGAGGGTTGCAGCGGCTCGTATGCTGCGCTACCCTCGCACGTTGACTACACGGGAAGTAACTTATGGCAGTCTCCATATCTTCATCGCTGCAATCACCACTCGATACCCAAGCTTGGTTAAGCGGCGTGCGCGCCGCATGGCAACGCAGCGGCCTGCGCATCACCGGCCCCCGCCTCCGCGTGATCGAGACGATCGTATCGTACCGATCGCCGTTCAGCGCCGAGCAGCTCTACACCGATCTCTGTACGCACAACGAGGCGCCGGGACGGGCTACCGTCTATCGCACGATCGAGCAACTGCACGCGAGCGGTTGGTTGGCCCGTATCCACGGTTCGGTCGGCGAAGAAGGGTACGTGCCCTGCCATCCCGGCCATCTTCACCATCTGGTTTGCACCCAATGCGGCGCAGTCATCAGTTTTGAAGGCTGTGATCTGGAACAGATGCTGGCCCGTGTCGCCAAAGAGACTGGGTTTAGCGTCGAGGGGCATTTGCTGCAATTGTTTGGCCGCTGCGCCCAATGCCAAGCGAAAGCTTCGTCGTCGTAGCGTACCGTTACGACGGCAACACCACCCCAAACTCACTTAAGCGGGAGCGAACAATATCAAGCGCTCCCATAGTCTTGAGGCGTGTCTCAAGGTACGTTACGTCGAGTTGACAGCGCCGGATAATCCCGGCCACATCATTGATATCGTTCTTCCCTTGTTCCGGCCCGCGCTGCAACAGCAGTTTGTGAGCCACAATATCTTCCGGCGCAGCGACATAGACTTGCGCGCCGAGCAATGGCATCCGGCGACGGTGGCGCTGCATCGGCTCGTCGAGCCAGAAGGGGTGGTTAGCAGCGCCGCGACGCACCGTCAAATCTTCAAATAACTTGATCCCGCGCCAGATCACCCGCGAACCATCCGATTGCACCGCTTTATGCGATTGTTGCAGCAAGTGGATGATCCGCGGCAACGCACCCCGCTGCACCAGAATATCCACATCGTTGAGCGGACGCCGATCACCGTACAGATGTGCCGCCGCCCCACCAATCACAGCCCATACCATCTGATCGCCGTCGAGCAGGCGTTGGACGATAGCAAGATTTCCGGCGATAAGTGACATTGTTTTCTCCCTATATCAACGAGCCACCTGCAGCTAGCCACGCCTCGCGCGTCAATTCCATCTCGTAAAATTCAACCTGCGCATCAAACCGGTTGCGCCGAAAATGGGGACGCAGGTGTTGGTACTGTTGATCATCCAACAAGCGAAGCACCGGTTCATTACCAATCCGCCGCCATTCACTGCCTACGCCAACAAAACCGAGCCGCTGATAGCATCGTACCGCGCGCAGATTAAAAGCAGCGACATCGAGCACCATCCGCTGATAACCGAGCGAACCAAAATAGTAGGCGAGAAAGAGGCGCAACGCCTCGCCGCCTAACCCTTGCCCGACATACGGCTGGGACAACGAAATCCCTAGCCGGGCCGACTGCCATTCCCGGTCGATCTCGCGCAACGAGATGCGCCCGATAAGTGGGCCTGACTGCAGATCAATCGCCCACGCCTCAGTCGCGCCCGTCCAATGACTATCATCTTGAACGGGTTGGTATGGGCGCGGAATATTCCACAATGAGCTGAACGGTTCGCTATAACGCGGCCAGCGCTCTTGCATCAGCGTATCGGCTCGCCGCCATGGCCGAATGCGAACCCGCTCGCCGAGCAATTCACGCATTTCCGCTTCCTCTAACACCATCTCTCTCCTACGGTTGCGGACGTAAATAGTTGAGCGACATCCAGCCCTCGATGGTCTGGCCATTGAGCTCAACCTGCACTTTAAGCCACGGGATATTATCGGCCATCACTGGCCCTTCCAGTTTGCGCACCACCACCCCATTGGGCACAACAGTGATAATGTTGTTAGGTTGGGCGTTTGGCGCCGACCGGAGATTCAACCCTTCGGCAATATTGACCACATAGAGTTCAGGAGCAGCGTTACCCGGCCAGCTCAGATCGGGCAACAACCACACCGGCAGATCGGGCAAGCGCGGCGCTTCGCCCCCACTAAACCGCCCGATCGCCCACGTCACGGCCCAAAATGACCCCCCGGCCACTATCAGCAAGAGCGTAACCATGACCACCCAACCCATCACGCTCCGGCTTAAGTTATAGCGACGAAACTGGTCGATGTCAAAGGAATTGGTCAGCGCACGGCTCACCCGGCTGCGCAGATCGTCTGGCCGGGTTGGCGCTGGACGGGCAGGAGGGGTTGCCGGCGGCGTTGCCAGTTGGCGCTGGGCCGCGCGATCGACAGGAGGACGGGCCGGAGCCGCCGGTTCTACCACTAACCGGCGGGTCTGCACGGTCAGCTCGCGCCAGAGGTCGTTAATCGCCAAGGCAAATGCTTGCGCATCGGGGAAACGCTGGGCCGGATCGCGAGCGGTCGCCTGCGCGATCAGCCGTTCCACCGATGGCAGGTACATCGTCGGGCGGACGCGGGCTAGTGGCGGCACCGATTGGGTAAGATGGGCCAGCGCGGTGGCCTGCGCATCGTCGCCGTGAACCGGGCGCTGGCCAGTGATCAGCTCAAAGAGCAAAATGCCTAACGCGTATACCGTGCTGGAAAGCTGCGGCGGCTGGCCGGCGCTCAGTTCGGGTGCGCGATAGTGGGCCAGATCGGCTGGAAACAGCGCCGGAGCGAAGAACCAGCCGTCTACTAACTTAACCTGCCCATCGCCAATTAACAAGAGGTTGGCGCTGCTGATCGGCGGATGAAAAAGACCGAGCGGCAATTCAGCCGAGCGGTGGCGCTGGCAGAGCGCGATCGCCTCGGCCACTTGCCGCACGATCAAGAGCGCCTGCGCCACACTCAAGGCGCCGATGCCAAACAAAGGCCGGCCCTCCACCGCTTCGGTGATCACAAAGGGCCGATCGCCACTCTCACCGCTATCAAACACCTCGAGCAACACCGGATGCGAACGGCGCGCACTCTGGGTAGCCTCAGCGATGAATTGCGCTCGTTTGCGCGGATTATCGCGCAATTCCTTGCGCAACAGATGGACCAAGACCGTCCGTTGCAGACGTAAGTCGGTCGCCTTGTAGACCACAGCCAACCGTGACTCACCAAGCGCTTCGTGAACACGATACCGGCCAAAGAGGATTGGTTCCTTTGTCGCTTCAGGAGCGGTCATGCGATTGATCCATCAAAACGGCGTACCCGCAGTCATCACTGCCTGATCACAGTTGTGCTAGTCAGATGATGCTCTCTTACCAGTATACCGCTAAGACGCCAACTATGCATCATCGGCGGCGCGATCTTAGCCGGCAACGCATGCTTCAATCGCCAACGCAAACCGGGCCACAGCCTCATCAGCCTGCGCCATTGTGAGCGTCAGCGGCGGGCAGAACCGGATGGTCGAAGCGCCACAGGTCAACACCAGCAACCCCTTGCGGAAGCTCTCCTGCATGACGGCATCGGCCAGTGAGCCGGCAGGATTGCCTTGGCCATCAACAAACTCGACCCCGATCATCAACCCGCGCCCGCGCACCGCACCAATCTGCGGGAAGCGCTGCTGCAACGCCTGCAATTGTTCGAGCAGATACACGCCAACCGTCGCCGCGTTCGCCATCAATTCCTCTTCGACCATGCAGAGCAATTCATACGCCACGGCGCAGGTGAGGCCATTGCCGCCATAGGTATTGCCGTGCGAGCCGGGTTGCCACCGGCGAGCCAATTCGGTGCGCGCGATCATAGCACCCAGCGGCAAACCGCCGCCCAACCCTTTGGCCGAGGCCACAATGTCAGGCACAATGCCCTCGTGCTCGAAGGCCCACATTTTGCCGGTGCGACCAACACCGCTCTGTACTTCGTCCACAATCAACAGGATACCGTAGCGATCGCAGATCGAGCGCAGGCGGGCCAGCGCGCCGGGAGGCGGCACCACATAACCGCCTTCGCCCTGAATCGGCTCGATAATGATCGCCGCCACCTCTTCGGGGGGCGTGGTAGTCTTGAAGAGCGTGCGCTCGATCAGATCGAGACACGCGATCTCGCACGACGGAAACTGGAGATTAATCGGGCAGCGATAACAATTCGGGTAATAGGTATGGCTAACACCGGGCAAGAGCGGAAAAAAACCGCGGCGTTGGCGCGGCTTCGAGGCCGTCAGCGAGAGACTGCCGTAGCTACGCCCGTGAAATGCGCCGTAAAAAGCGATAATGTTCTGGCGACCGGTGGCGTAGCGGGCCAATTTAATGCTCGCCTCGACCGCTTCGGTGCCGCTATTGGTGAAAAAGACCTGCCAATCTTTGCCACCGGGCATGAGCGAAACCAGCTTCTCGGCAGCCCGCACCATCGGCTCGTTGTAAAAATCGGTGCCGGCCATGTGGGTAAACCGCTGCAACTGCTCTTGCGCCACCTTGATCAGACGCGGGTGGCAATGACCGGCGGCCAGCACGGCAATCCCCGCATTCATATCGAGGAACCGGTTCCCATCGACATCCCACACTTCACAACCCTGCGCATGATCGATGGCGAGCGGATACACGCGCCCCAACGGCGCAATCACTTCGCGATCGCGGGCCACCAGCGCTTGCGCGCGTGGGCCGGGCGCCGGTTCGGGCATATACTCAGCAGGCATCCTTGCCGTGTCGGTATGAGCAGTCATGACGCGCTCCTTTGCAGATCGTGACGATAGTTGCAGACTAAATATTGTAGCCGACATGCGCTAAGGGCGTCAAGGCAGGGGCATAGCGAGGGAGCGAAGGGTAGCTTCTGTCATTGCGCGGGCGCGTAGCGCCCCTCCGGTCATTGCGAGGGAGTGGTGGCGACCAGCGCAGCGGGCGCCACCCGACCGAAGTAATCTCCCGCTTTAGCGTAACCTATGCCTGAGCGCATTGCAATGGCTGCGCTGCGCGCGGGCCGAGCGACGCTCTGCCCCTACGCGCGGCTTGCAATGACAAGAGGCGAGCGCATCGGGCAACGCATTACGCCAACCGGCTACCGCGCGCTGACCCGCACCTGATAGGTGGCGCCAAACATGGCGACGCCAATATTCGTAATCCGCACGTAATAGATCGCACTGCGCGGCGGGCGGAACTCGATTCGCGATGCGAAACCATCGCTATCGTCATTCATCGCGAGCGACTGGCCCTGCGCATCAAACAGTTCGATAACCGTATCTACGTCGCTAGCAAGGTCAAACGTTTCAATGATATAGGTCTGGCCGGCCTGCAAATCGAGCTTCAGCCAATCTTCATCGTTACGACCGATGAAATTGTGTTGTTGGGTGGCGCCGATCTCAATCGGACGCGCGCTCTGGAGGTCGTTATCCGGCTCGTAGGCGTCGGGCTGCGGCGAAGGAATCGTTTCCATTGACAATTGATAGCTCGCGCCGCCTAATTGCACATCATACGCAGTTACTTGGAGATAGAGGATCGCATCGGCGTTTGCCAGATAGCGAATCTGACGGCCATTGTCAGTTTGAACGAAATCAGCGTCTACAATAACCTCTCGTTCACTATCAAGCAGATCGAGTGATAGCCACACTGTATAGGGATCATACGTTGCCACAAATTGATACGCCTTGCCGGCCTGTACTTGCACCTGCACCAGATCAACGTCAGATGAATCTTGAACCGTGCGTAGTTGCGTCTCACCCTCAACAAGCAAACCGGCATTCGCCGGCAGATCGTCGGGCTCAAAGGCCTCGCGAGCAATCAGCGGCACTGCTTCGACCTGCACGCTGTAGCGCGTATCATTGCTGCGGAAGTAGGATGGGCGAATTGCGACAAACCTCGTCGCGTCGATGTCCGCTGAATAGATGAGATCACGGCTCAGATCATCAAGATAGACGCCAGACTCCAGCTCGTTGCCGGCAGCGTCAGTCAACACGAGAGCGAGATCGGCTCCCCGGCCTTCAAGCCGCAACATAATACGGTAGGCATAGCCAGCACGTGTCTCAAGCGCCAACCAATCACTATCACGTGGATCGCTGATGGTGCGGTTTTGCATTTCGCTTACTGCGATTGGGCGCGCCGCGGCCAGTTCATTGTCCGGTTCGTAAGCATCCGGCGGCGCCGGGGTAAAGATGGTCGCCACCAACCGGTACGGTATATCTACCTGTTGTATGGTATAAATTGACACCTTAAGGTAGAGGGTCGCATCGGTATCGCTGCCATAGACGATAATCGAGGCCAAGTCCTCTGCGTCGTCGTTATAGGCCAACTCCTCGCCACGCTCGTTGTATAGTGACAACATCGTGTCAACTCCTACACCTAGATCGAGCGTGCGGAAGAGATAGATCTGGCCAGCTTGGGCTTCAAAGCGCACCCAATCAATATCCTTGGCATGGGTAAACGTGCGATTCTGCACTTCGTCGAGCGCAATTGGGCGCGCTTGTGCCTGCGTATCGTCGGGTTCAAAGGCATCAGGAGGTGGCAACGCCAAAGTGCGTAAATGCAACAGACAGGACGCTCCGGCAGAAGAGACTGATAAGAAGCTGTCCAATCGCACAAAGAAGGTCGCTGATTCATCCGGCAGATAGATAATACGCGACGCGAAGCCTTCAAAATCATCGTCAAACGCGACTTCGTCGCCAGCACGGTTGAAGATAACTAAGGTGGTATCGAGGCCGTCGGAAAGATTAGCGGTAAACAGTTCATACGCTTGGCCGGTCTGCAAGTTGATGCGGAACCATGCGATCCCGGTCTGATCGAATTGAACGGTTTGCGCCGAATTGACCTCAAGCAACGGTGCTGCCAACGCCCGTTCGGGGTCAAAGCCATAGAAGCTTGGCATCATTGGCGGTGGCGTCAGCGCCGGAAATGGCGTCACCACTTACACCGGGCGCGGCGTGCGGGTCGGGCGTGGCGATGGAGTCAGGGTGGCGGTCGGCGTAGGCGCTTCGGCGAAGGGCAACGTGCAACCGGCGAACAGTACCGCGATCAGGAACGTGACGAGCGAACGCATCGCGCACCCCCTCCCTCTAAAAGGTCGCTTCATTGCGATTGTAGCACGCGCCCACAGGAAATACAGTGAAAAGATATTTACGTAGGGGCGCACTACCGTGCGCCCCTACGTCAGTGCGCCCCCGCCGTCGCCATCACCGCGTCAATTTACGGTAGACAATCCGGTGCGGGTGATCGGCCTCGGCCCCTTTGCGGCGGCGATAATCGGCAGCGTATTCCGAATAGGTGCCGGGGAACCACACCACTTGGCTATCGCCTTCAAAGGCGAGAATGTGGGTAGCGACGCGATCGAGGAACCAGCGGTCGTGCGAGATAATCAACGCGCAGCCAGCAAAGTTCTCTAACCCTTCTTCCAGCGCGCGCAGGGTATGCACGTCGAGATCGTTGGTCGGCTCGTCGAGCAGCAAGACGTTCGCCCCCGACTTGAGGATGCGGGCAAGATGAACCCGATTGCGCTCGCCGCCCGAAAGGCTGCCCACCAGTTTCTGCTGGTCACTGCCGCTAAAATTGAAGCGAGCGCAGTAGGCGCGCGAGTTGACTTGCCGCCCACCCAGCACAATCTGGTCGTTCCCTTCGGTGATCGCTTCCCAGACCGTTTGCTTGGGATCGAGCACCTCGCGGCTCTGATCGACGTAGCCGAGCTTGACGGAAGCGCCAACGGCGAGCGTGCCGCTATCAGGTTGCTCTTGGCCGACGATCATGCGGAAGAGGGTTGTCTTGCCGGCGCCGTTGGGGCCGACAATGCCGACGATCGCTCCCGGCGGCACATCGAAGCTCAGGTTTTCATAGAGCAGTTTGTCGCCGTAGGCTTTGGTCACATTGGTGGCCCGGATCACCAGATCGCCGAGGCGGGGGCCTGGCGGGATGTAGATTTCCAGCTCGCGATCACGCTGATCTTGGCTCTCGCTGAGCAGACGCTCGTAGGCGGCGATACGCGCCTTCGACTTGGCATGGCGGCCCTTGGGGGCCATATTAATCCATTCCAACTCACGCTGGAGAGCCTTTTGGCGCTGCGATTCGGCCTTTTCGGTTTCGGCCAGTTTCTGCCGCTTCTGCTCAAGCCAGCTCGAATAGTTGCCGCGCCACGGAATGCCCTGCCCGCGTTCGAGTTCGAGAATCCAGCCGGCGACATTGTTGAGAAAGTGGCGATCGTGCGTGACCGCGATCACAGTACCCGTGTACTCTTGCAGATGCCGTTCCAGCCACGCCACCGATTCGGCGTCCAGATGGTTGGTCGGCTCATCGAGCAGCAGAATATCGGGTTGCTGCAATAGCAACCGGCAGAGCGCCACCCGACGGCGTTCACCGCCCGACAACACCGCCACCGGCGTATCTCCCGGCGGGCAGCGCAGCGCGTCCATCGCCAATTCCAGCCGGCTATCGAGATTCCAGCCGTCAACGTGATCGATCTTGTCTTGCAGTTCGGCCTGCTCGGCAATCAGCGCATCGTAATCGGCATCGGGGTTGTTAAACTGCTCGGTGATCTCGTCGTAGCGGCGCAGCAGAGCCACCGTCTCGGCCATGCCCTCTTCAACCACCTCACGCACCGTCTTGGCATTGTCGAGGTGCGGCTCTTGTTCGAGCAAGCCAACCGTATAGCCGGGAGCGCGGGTAATCTCACCGTTGTAATCTTGGTCGAGACCAGCCATAATCCGCAAGAGCGAACTCTTGCCTGAACCATTGGCGCCGATCACGCCGATCTTGGCCCCATAGAAAAACGAGAGGCTGATATCTTTCAGGATTTCGCGATTGGGGGGCACCACCTTGCCCACCCGGTACATCGAGAAGATGATCTTTTGAGTATCGGTCATGCGAGCACTCCTTGAGTTGGGTGATACCGCTCTTAGTGTAGCATAGAGCGGTCAACCAAATACAGCGCGCGATTGACAACACAATTTCAAGCTTATGGTATAATACCCAGCGTGATGCCGGGTGGTGTAATGGTAGCACAGCGGACTTTGGATCCGTTAGTCTAGGTTCGAGTCCTAGCCCGGCAGCCACAGCAACAACCGTGCCACAGGCAATGAAACGACTGAACCCACACAATCTGCTCTCGGCGATGGTGGTCAGGATTTCTGGCTCGGCCAATTGATATGTGCGCAGTGAGCATGCTCGCTGCGCGTTTCTATTCAAGAAAGAACGACTGCATCATGGATGGTCGCCTGCTGATTTTCACCGGCAACGCCAACCCGGCGTTAGCGCAAGAGATTGCCCGCAACCTGCGCATCAATCTGGGACGGGCGCTGGTCGGCACGTTCAAGAACGGCGAGACGCGGGTCAAGATCCACGACAATGTGCGCGGCTGCGATGTGTTTGTGATCCAGCCCACCTGCACGCCAGTGGATCACCATCTGATGGAATTGTTGATTATGATCGACGCTTTCCGGCGCGCGTCAGCAGCGCGGGTGACGGCGGTCATTCCATACTACGGCTATGCCAAGCAAGAAAAGAAGACATCAGGGCGCGAGCCGATTACGGCCAAGCTAGTCGCCAACTTGATCCGCACCGCTGGCGCCGACCGGGTGTTGACGATGGATCTCCACGCGCCAGCGATCGAAGGTTTCTTCGACATTCCGGTCGATCACTTGCAGGCGTCACCGCTCTTGGCCGACTATATTCGCGAGCTGAATCTGCCCAATCCGGTCGTCGTTTCGCCCGATGCCGGCGGCGTGGGGCGAGCCAACCGCTTCCGCGAACGGATCGGGGCCGGCTTGGCGATTATCGCTAAGCAGCGGCTCGAACCTGACACCGCCGAAGTAATCGAGATGGTTGGCGAAGTCGAGGGCAAGACGGCCATCATCGTCGATGATATGATCTCGACCGGCGGCACGCTGATCGAAGCGGCCCAGACCCTGCTAGCCCGCGGCGCGTGCGCCGTCTACGCCTGCGCGACGCACGGCATTTTCGCCGATAATGCGTTGCAACTGATCGCTAAATCTAATCTGATCGAGACGATTGTCACCAACACCATTCCCCAACCGCCTGAGGCAACTGCCGCGCGGGTGCGCACGATCAGCGTCGCGCCGCTGTTTGCCGAAGCGATTATGCGGATCCACAAAGATCTGTCGCTGAGCGCGCTGTTTTCGTAACCATGCGGCAATGCTGCGCCCGAAGGCAACGGAGCGTTCGGGCGCACCCGCAGAGTGATGCGCGCCACTCTGTTCCGCGGAAAGGAGGATGATTCGCTTGGAGGACCCCGGCCCTAGTTCGCTGATGATCGGCATTGGCCTGTGCCTCATGTTCCTCGGCATTACCTCGGCAGCCGATACGGTCTTGATGACGGTGAGTCGCCCGCGCCTGAGCGCCCTGCTCGCCTCGGCTGGTCTTGGCTCGCGCCGCTTCACGGCCCATTTCCTCGACGAACCATACCGGATCAAGTCGGCCATTATCTTTCTGAATACCGTTTTGACCATCACCGTGACCGCGCTGACCATCCAACTCACCGCGCTGTATGGCGCCAACGCGATGATCGGCGGTCTAGCCACCCTGCTGTTTGCGATTCTGTTGCTCAGTGAAGTGGTGGCCAAGGCGCTCGCGCGCCGCAACCCCGACACCACCGTGCTGGTGCTGGCCCGCCCGCTGGTGATCGTCGCCACGATCTTGTGGCCGTTAATGGCCGTGATCAACGCCATTACCCGCCCCATTTTCACCCTCTTGAGCGGCAAACCGGCCCCGCCGACGCCATTGGTGACGGAAGAAGAGCTGCGCCTGATGATGAGCGCCGGTGAAGAGGCGGGTTGGATCGAGCACGAAGAGCGCGAGATGATCGAGGGTGTGATGGATTTTGGCGACACGCTGGTGCGCGAGATTATGATCCCGCGGGTTGATGTGGCTGCGCTCGAAGTCAATAGCTCGCTTGATCGCGCGCTCGATATGGCGATCACTCGCGGCCACTCGCGCATTCCGGTCTACGAAGAGACGATCGACAATGTGGTCGGCATTCTGTACGCCAAAGACCTCATCCCCGTCTTGCGCGACGGCAAGCGCGATACACCGCTGCGCGACCTGCTGCGCCCGGCTTATTTTGTGCCGGTGACGATGAAGGTCAAGGCGCTCTTGGAAGATTTGCAACGCCGGCGCGTTCACATGGCGATCGTGGTTGATGAATACGGCGGCACCGCCGGCATTGTCACCCTAGAGGATTTGATCGAGCAGATCGTGGGCGAAATCCGCGACGAGTACGATACCGAAGAGCCGGCGATTGTGGAAGTGGGGCCGCGTGAGTTTATCGTCGATGCCCGCGTGCCGATTGATGATGTGGCCGAATTGCTGGAAGTCGAATTCCCGGAAACGACTGCCGACCGGATTGGCGGCTTGGTGTACGAGCAGTTAGGCCGGATTCCGCGGGTGGGTGATGAGGTGACGTGCGGTGATGTCACCATCACGGTACTCTCATTGAAAGGCATCCGCGCTGAACGGTTGCGCATTGTGCGGCAAACGCCGGCAGAGGTAGAGGCGGCAGCGCCGGCGGAGGCCGAGAAGCCTATGTTGCCGCTGACCAAAGAAGCGCATGGATCAAGCAGTCCTTGATCGACTCGTGGCCGCCGCGTTGGCGGCCCAAAGCCGCGCCTACGCGCCCTATTCGCAGTTTGCCGTTGGCGCAGCCGTCCTCACGGCGGATGGGCAAATCTTTAGCGGCGCAAACATTGAGAATGCCTCATACCCGCTGACCATCTGCGCCGAGCGGGTGGCACTGTTCAGCGCGCACATGGCCGCTGCCGGGCCGGTAACGGTGTTAGCGGTGGTGACGCCGACCGCTACCGTCGCCAGCCCGTGTGGCGCGTGCCGGCAGGTGATCTTTGAGCTAGCGCCGCACGCGCAGATCATTCTGATCAACGCCGATGCAAGCGAACGCCGACTCACCACGCCGGCTGAGTTGTTGCCCTACGGTTTTGGTCCTGAACAACTGCGTGGGGAGTGAGCGCAGGCGACAGTAATGGGTGACGGCAGCTACCCTGCCGCCATCCATCGGGTGACACTGCCTTTGGCCGCGAACATTATCTTGATGAACACATCACGGTTGGATGTTATTGCGGCTTGCTGCTATCCGGTGGGGTCGCCGGCATCGGCAACAGCGGCGCGACCGGTTCAACCAGCCGGTCGACAATCGCGCTGAGCCGGGTGAACTGCGGCCCCAGTTCAGTCTCGGCAAGCGGGATGTTTACCGGCACATCAAGTTCAACCGGGATCGATGTCACCAGCTTGACATTCATATTCAAATCGACCGGCAACTCAAGCCCGGCGGGCAACACGATCGCCACGCTGGCATTGAGATTGCCACCGCCGCCGGGAAACGCGATTTGGGCTGGCGCCTGCAACGAAACCGGCTCGGTCAACTTCACGACATTGCGCTCGGTCATAATCGTTGCGCCGTTGATCGGCACATCCAGCTCGATTGGCAAGCGCGTGCTCAGCGGCACTGTGTAAACAATTGTCGCCGACTCGAGATGGTTCACGACATCTTGCAGCTCAGCCAGATTATTGGCGGCGAAGACCGGCAAATTCTCGGCCAATTGCGCCACTTGACGCTGGTTCATCACCAAAATCCCAATCACAATCCCCAGCGCCACCAGCAGCACTGCGTTCATGATGAACGATGTCCAGATCAGCGCTTTGTAGAGGGGGGCAATGCGCGCGTAACGCTTGACGGGGCGAGGCGTGGTTTCGTTGCTCATGCGTCCTCCTACAACTACAGTTGTCTCGAATAATACCACGCTCATTCGTAGATGCAAGAGTTGCGCAATCGCGATTTTGGGGTATAATGAACTAGTGCCGCGAACGGCAGATACTTGCGGAACCCCGCCAGGACCGAGAGGTAGCAACGGTACGCGAGTTCCTCTGGGTGTTCGCGGCGCTTTGTTTTTGGCAGAGGTGAAACGGATAGGGGTCGATGCTGCCGGCTAGCTGAAAGCCGGATACGCTAAGCGCGATCATCAGCGACAATCGCCGCTGCCAATTCGGCCAACAATGGCGTACCACCCATGCGCTGCAACATCGGCACAACGAAGCTCAGCGCATGAAACATTTCCTCGCGCCCAATGGCCGCCTTGCCTAACGTGCTCGCCAGCCGGTGCAAGGTCATTGGATCAGCAGGATCGAGCGCCGCCACGATCGCCAATTCAGCGCGCACCCGTTCATTGCGGCGGCGAATCCGGCGCGCAATAGTGGCAGCGGTTGTCACATCGCCATGCTCGACAAGCGCAACAGCCAAGGCTGCGCGGTAACGATTGCGCGCTTCGCCAGCCAGCAATTCTTCAGCCAAACGGTCGGCCAAGCCGGTATCGGTGTTTACCAACAACGGCGCAATCATAACCAACGCCCGCCCGCGTTCGGCAGCCACCTCGATTGCGCGGATCATATCGACGGCCACGAGCACATCACCGGCCCGCGCGCGCGCAATCGCCAGATCAGCGCTGGTACGCGCCCGTTGGTCTTCAGCCACAATCGCCGCGGCTTGCGCACTCGCCGCCACCCAATCACCGATAGCGGCCAAAGCGCGCGCAATCTCGTCGCGGGCCCAGTCACGCTCATCATCATCGGTCATCGCGGCCAACACCTCTTGCGCGCCGGCGTAATCACCGGCCTGCGCGCAGGCTACCGCAACCCGCGACAAGGCGCGCTCCAATTCTTCACCGCTTAACTGATACGCAATCGCCAGCGCCCGATCCTTACGGCCAATGGCAGCGTGAGCCGAAGCCAAGGCCGCAAGCAAGATCGGCCGATCCTCGCCTTGCAAAGCATCGATCTCGCGCGTTGCGCGCTCGGTGGCAAGATTGGCGACCAACCCTTGTAACAACAACCGTAACTCAAGCAGCGTCGTTACCCGCAACTCGCGGTTGCCAATCCGTTCGGCGGCAGCCAGCGCATCACCGTCCTTCTCAGCCAACGCAAAGACCCGGGCAAGGCGGGCTAAGCCCCGATCACGCTGATGCGGGCTAGCCAAGGCCGCTATACGTTGCAACGCCGCCTCTTCGTTGCGCAACGCGAGGTCACATGCCAACTCGATCTCGGCCCATGCCCGCGCCGTCTCCACCTTCAATTCTTCGAGCAGCATCTCGCCCCGTGGATCGCCGATTCGGGCTAACGCAACCGCTACCTCAGCCTGCGCCCATGCGGCCCGGTTCTCGTGCAGAATCGCGCGCGACAGCCGCCATGCGTGATTATACTGGCCATCGGCCAATAACCGGCGCACGACCAGCGTCTCAACGTGAGCACGCCGCTCAAGCAGATCGATCTGTTCAGCGCACGCTAAGGCCCGCTCAATATCACCCGCTTCTAGGCACGCCGTGGCCAAGGCCTCGATTGCCTGATCGCGCGCATCGCACCATGCCCGTGACACCGGTTGCGCCTCAAGATCGAGCGCGCGCGAGAGCAGCCGCATTGCGGCGCTGCGCATATTGACGCTATAGCACGCCTCGCCGAGCTGGCGCAGCACCGCGGCTTTCGGCACGCCATCGGGCAACTGCTCGACAATGGCCGTCACCCGGCGCAGGCTGCCCTCGCGACCACCGGTTTGAACCGCAGTGAGGAATGCCGCCGTCACCACTTCACCGCTCAGTTGGCGAGCCCGGGTCGCGAGGGTACCGGTGATTGCTGCGGTGCGGGCTAAGGCTAACGGCGGGCCATGCGCGGCATCGTGCAGCATCCACCCGGCATCGCGTAACGCGCCGACCAGTCCTTCGCGCAACTCGCGTTCGCGCAACCACGTAGTTTGGTCGGCAGTCGGCAGATAAGCCGGTCGCTGAGCCGGCGGGCACAGCGCGGTATGGCGCGCTAGTTGGCGCACAAGGTACCGGTTCACCGGATCGAGGGGATTGCGCCGCAAGCGTTCGGCGCACCACTGCGCCAATTCACCGTGAGCGGCATCCATCTCGCGAGGCACGTGGCGCGCCAGAAAAAGGCGCACGGCGCGATGAGCATAACGCACCAGCAACAAGGAATCTTCATCGCTCAAGCGACGAAGATTGATATGCACCAGTCCCTGCTCTTCCCACCGATCGAGCACCAAATGCGGATGCTCGGCGCTAATCTCAGCCAGCGCCGCTACTGGCACCGGTTCGCCGCTCGCAGCCAGCAACACCGCCAGCCGCCGTTCGGTTGGACTCAGCGCTCGCCACCAGTCCAGCAGCAAATAGTTCAAATCGGCAGGCAGATCGGCGCTCGTGAGCAACCCGAGATGGAGCCAGCGTTCAGCCCAGCTCAAGTAGAGCAGATTCCCCTGCGCCGCGGCCAGCAACGGCGCGCGCCATGCCGGCGGACAATGGCGCCGTTCGAGCAACGCCGTCTGGGTTTGGATCAACTCACGATCAGCAGCAGGTAAAACGAGACGCGCATCCGGTTCGACCGGCAATGAACCGTGCATCACCAGCGTCACACCGGCAGGGAGATCAAACGGCAATGACAGGGGTAACGAGCGTAACGGCTGCCGATCGCGGTCGGGAGCGCTGACCAGCAATACCAACGGCTGGGAAGGATCGGCCACCTCGGCCAACAGCCGTTCAAAAGCGGACGGATCAGTCAGCGCCGCTGGATCGATCAATGGAAGCGAGGGCCGGCGCAGAGCAGCTATTTGGGCGTAGAACGCCAGCGCGCCGCCGCCGTCATCATCATCGGCTAACCAGAGCGGCCAATCGTAGCGCACCGCCAATTGGCAGAGCAAGGTGGTTGCGCCAGCGCCGATCGGCGCCTTGAGGGCGACAATGCCTTGCTGATCGCGCACCGTGGCGACCACAGCATTAAGCAACGCCGGCCGGTCAATCGCCGAGCGCAAGCATGCCTGCACCCGTTCTTGCTGCGCGCGCAACGCCGGCGCGACGGTGGCGTAAAGTTCGCTAAATTGCTCGACAGCGCGAAAGGCGCGCGGTACTATTGGCGTCATCGGGTATGTACTATACCACACCCTTGCAAAAACAGTGTACGGGCACAGCAGTGCTGTGCCCGTACCAACCCAAAGGTGCGGCAAACCGGCTTACTTCACCTCAACCACAGCGCCGACTTCAGTCAGCTTGGCCTTGGCCGCCTCGGCCTCTTCCTTGCTCACACCCTCGCGCACCGGCTTGGGCGCGCCCTCAACTAGATCCTTCGCCTCCTTCAGGCCAAGGCTGGTCAGCTCGCGCACGACCTTAATGACCTGAATCTTGTTGGGGCCAGCCTCCTTGAGGATGACATCAAACTCAGTCTTCTCCTCAACCGGAGCAGCAGCGGCAGCGCCGTCACCGGCGGCAGCCACCGGCGCAGCCACACCCATCGCCATCACTGGCGCCGCTGCGGTCACGCCCCACTTCTCCTCCATCTTCTTCTTCAGCTCGACCAGCTCGAGGACATTCAGGCCCTCGATCATCTCGATAATCGAATCGATCTTCGACATGGTATGTATACTCCTTTATGTAGTACTAATAACCTTATTCCCTGTACGGGCACAGGGTTGCTGTGCCCAACGGCACAGCAACCTTGTGCCGCTACGCATTACGAATTCTGCGGCTGCAATTGATCAATCCGGGCCTGCAAGACGTACAGCACATTGGAGATCGCGGCGTTGAGCACACCAACCACACCGGAAACCGGCGCTGCGATTCCGCCGACCACCTGCGCCAGCGCCTGCTCGCGCGATGGCAGCTTCGTCACCTGCTCGAGGGCATCGGCTGGCAGCAGCGTCTTGCCGAGCAACGCGCCACGGACGGTAAAGCTCTTGTTGCCAGACTTGAGATAATCGAGCAGCGCCTTGGCCACCTTGCCAGCATCATCGTAAGCAAAGGTCACCGCAGTGGGGCCGGAGAGCAACGAATCAAGCGCCTCGCGACCGGTATGATTGGCGGCAATCTTGAGCAGCGTATTCTTCGCCACCACAACTTCGCCGCCGTGCTCGCGCAGCTTCCGGCGCAGTTCAGTCATATCAGCCACGCTCATGCCGCGACCATCGCCGCGATAGTCGGCCACCACCACCAACTGGGCGCGGCTCAGCTTCTCGGTTAGCTCATGCACTGTTTCAATTTTGCGCTGCGTTGGCATCTATCTCACCTCCTCTCTGTTGAAGTCACAATAAAAACGGTCGCTCGCGTCCTGAGACCGAGCGACCGAGATGAGCGCAGCCAAACACTGCGCACAATCGACAGAGCGAGCGCAACGCTCACGGCTATCGCACCTCAGACGCCACCTCGGCCGGCGGCCCAACGGGGCCATTAGGAGCGCATGCTCACCGGCTGTCTCAGGCAGCCACGAGATATATTCACCTATTACGGCTTAAAGGTCTGCGCCGCTGCCGGATCAACCGGCACACCGGGGCCCATCGTGCTGGTCAGGGTCACGGTGCGAATATACGTTCCTTTCGCACCACTCGGCTTCGCTGCCTTGACCGCATCCATCAAGGCGACAAAATTCTCGGCCAACTGCTGCGGGGTAAAGCTTACCTTCCCGATCGCCACGTGCAGAATGCCAGTTTTGTCATTGCGGAACTCAACACGACCACCCTTCACTTCGCGGATCGTGCGAGCGAGATCAGCAGCCGGCACAATCGTACCGCTCTTGGGGTTCGGCATCAGACCGCGGGGACCAAGCTTGCGGCCGATGCGACCAACCTTCCCCATCATATCGGGGGTTGCAATCGCCACATCGAAATCAAAGAAATTCTCGCGATCGATCTTGGCAATCAGATCATCGCTCCCGGCGTAATCAGCGCCGGCATCGAGTGCTGCCTGCACCGCCTCACCCTGCGTGAAGACGAGCACTCGCACCGTCTTGCCGGTACCGTGGGGCAGCGCAACCGTCGTGCGGATATTCTGATCGGCGTGACGCGGATCGATGCCAAGGCGCAAGTGCGCTTCGACCGTCGCATCAAACTTGGCATACGACGTCTCTTTCACCAGCGCCAGCGCCTCGGCTGGGGTATAGAGACGCGAGCGATCAACCTTCGCCAGCGCGGCGAGATACTTTTTTCCGTGCTTTGGCATGGTAACACTCCGGGTGGTGATGGCGGATCGATTGATCCTCCCACCAACTAACAACGCTTATTCAACGATCTTGATGCCCATGCTGCGGGCAGTGCCGGCAATAATCCGTTCCGCCGCTTCGATATCATTCGCGTTCATATCGGGCAGCTTCTGCTGGGCAATCTGGCGCAACTGGGCACGAGTAATAGACCCCGCCGTCGTGCGCTTCGGATTGCTCGCACCTTTCTGAATGCCAGCAGCCTTACGCAACAGATCAGCAGCCGGCGGCGTCAACAGGCGCGCGACGAAGGAGCGATCGCTGTAGATCGTGATTTCGACCGGGACAATGCTGCCGGCCTGCGAAGCCGATTTCTCATTATACTCCTTCACGAACGCCATGATATTAATGCCGTACTGGCCGAGCGCCGGGCCAACGGGCGGCGCTGGCGTCGCCTTGCCGGCCGGTAATTGCAGCTTGACAACTGCGACAAGTTTCTTCGCCACAACACTACTCCTTACATAGCGGAAAGCTGTGAAATGCTTCCCTCCCTCGCGCAGCCGGCGAGGTCACGGATAACGGAATATTCTTACTCAACCAACCGGGTCACTTGCAAGAAGTCAAGTTCCACCGGCGCTTCGCGACCGAAGAACGAGACCAGCACCCGCACGCGGCCCCGCTCGTGGTCGATCGCATCGACAATACCCTCGAAATCGGTGAACGGGCCATCGATAATCTTGACGGCCTGCCCCTTTTGGTAGCTGACGCGCACCTTCGGCGCTTCGCCCTCCATCTGGCGCAGGATGGCCTTTACCTCTTCATCCTCAAGCGGGGTCGGCTTATTCCCATGCCCGACAAAACTCGTCACACCCGGCGTATTGCGCACCACATACCACGAGTCATCGGTCAGGCGCATCTGCACCAACACATAACCGGGGTAGATCTTCTTGTTGACCGTGCGGCGCTGGCCATTCTTGATTTCAATCTCTTCTTCAGTCGGCACAATGACGCGAAAAATCTGGTCTTGCATCTCCATCGAAGCAATGCGATGCTCCAGATTTTGCTTCACTTTATTCTCGTAGCCTGAGTACGTGTGAATCACGTACCAGCGCCGATCATCAGCCTCTTTCTCTTTTTCCTCAGACATGGGCAGCCCCTGTTCGCGAACAGTTTACTGGACGAGGCTCACGAGGCTCGTGTAGAGGAAGGTAAAGATCGAATCACCAATAAACAGCAGCAACCCGATCACCAACGACACCGCAATCACGAGCACCGTCAGACGAATCGTCTCTTCACGGCTTGGCCAAACGACTTGCCGTAACTCGCTGCGCGTCTCGCGAAACGTGCGCACGAGGATGTTTTCTTGAATGTCGCGCTCTGTATCTTTGGCCACGGCCATTGTATACCCTTCACTTTGAAGCTGCCGGCGGCGGCAAGGCCACCGGCAGCCCAGCGAATCCGGCCTCAGGCGTTAATCAAGGATCTTGGTCACGACGCCAGCGCCGACGGTGCGGCCACCCTCGCGAATGGCGAAGCGGAGACTCT
>NZ_DAOTWH010000350.1:0-4550 GCF_034435895.1 Chloroflexus sp. | reverse complement strand
TGCGGGCGCTGCGCGCCCTCGCAATGACAGATAGCCTATGTCATTGCGAGCCGCCAGCGGCGGCGAAGCAATCTCCCCCAAGAGCGAAAGGAATCCGCTCAAGCATGTACTGCGCTGAAACGGGAGATTGCTGCGAGCGCTGTGCGTCCTCGCAATGACAGGATGCTTATCCCCTCAGTGTCCTCTGCGCCCTCGGCGGTAAACCTTGCCCCCCACTCCCAACGGGGGAGGCTTAATGGAGAATAGCCACAAAGAGCCACCAGAAACCCAAGATCTTTTTGTGTCTTTTGCGTCTTTCTGCGGCTATTCGGCATGCGTTGGGCCGGCACTGACCTAGCGCTGCACTGCCGGTATGTACAGCAGGTGAACGCCGGGGGGCGGTTGGTCGCCGTACCAAAAACTCTCGACCAAGGTGTCACGTTCGCCGTCGGGGTTGATGACCGTCACGTCTATCCATCCCGGTGCGTGCGGCGGGACTGTGCAGTACAGCAGCGTCTCATTGACCGGCACAATGTTGCGGCAGGGGGTGTCGCCGATCAGCACGCGCACGCCGATCACCTGCTCTGCTCCGACAGCCGTCTGCGGCTCAGGGAAGGCGAAGGGCCGGATGCGCACGTTGTCGAACCGAACGTCAAAGCTGGCGACGGTGTCTGGCCCGTAGCTGAAGAAACCGAGCGTTGGTGTCAGCGTGTCGGTAGTAGCCAGCACCGTATTAAGATTGCTCTCTTCGCGCCAGCGCAGCGTCCGCGTTGTCGAACCGGTCAGACCGATGCTGAAGGTGTGCCGGTTGAAGACGTCGCTGGTGACGGTGCTCTTCCCGACCATTTGCCAGTCGCTTTGCCAGAAGGCGATGTTCTTGCCGCCGGTAACTGGCCCCTGCAGGTTGAGCATCGTTCCCAACCCGGCCTTAAATCCGTCTGGGCTAGTCACAATGCTCAGCTCGGTGTCGAACGCCACGTCTTGCGGGAGGGTCAATTTCCACGTGTGGAGCGAGAAGCCGGCGATGTTGTATTGGTTGGCGGCAGTAGTTTGGCCGGTCAGGCGCAGTTGCCCGCCGGTCTCGGTGATGGTGTAGAACGAGCCGCTCGGAATGTTCCAGAAAGGACTAATCACACCGTCTTGGAAGTCATCGAAGAACAAGAAGGTGTCGGCGCCGCTGCTGGCGCTGGTGCGCAGTGCGTTGCCGTAGGTTACGGTGATCGCACTCGTGCCAACTGGCAGGTGCGGCACTTTCACCCACACCCGTGTGGTAGCGGTGTTGCAGCCGCTTTCAAGCCAATAGTCGAGCGAGCCGAAGGCGTCGGCAAAGCGCAGATCGCCGCAATCGGGGCGCAGTTTGCCGGCGGCGATCAAGGCGGCAGTGTCGAACGTGACCTGCACCGGGTAGTTGTACAGCGGGGCGGTGGTAGTGTTGGTGACGGTAATCGGGCGGGCGTAGCCGGTATCGTCGGTGGCGAAACGCCAGCCGCGCAACGTTACTTGTGCGCCGCCACTGGTGAAGCTCCCCGACGGGTTGATCTGGGTGAGATCGAGCGGGGGGAGGTCAACGGTGGTGACGGTGCGCCAGTCACCACTGCCGAGCCGGATTGCGACCGGCTGGACGCCGGTTTGACCAGCGGTGCTGACGGTACACTCGCCGGTGGTGGTATGGGTGGTGTAGTCGGTGCGGTTGGCGCACGCAGCCGGCGTGCCATCTCCAAGCCGGATCGCAAAATCGAGCGGCAGCTTGCGCCCGATCGGCAGATTGCTCACAGTGCAGCGAGCGGTGGCGCCACCGGCTTGAGGGCCAGTATTCCACCCGTAGCGCCGCCAGATCGTGCGGGCGGATCACCGCGCCAGCCACCCACGGTGTGTGTCCTGCTCGATCGTTCCTAAATCAGGGGCATTCACCGGCTGCATCGGCGCATCCATCACCGGTCTGCCGAGATTCTCGCCGGTATCCACCGCCGGCGAGAAGGCGTGCAGCGCATAGTTCCGCTGGCTGCGATTAACGTACACCGCATCGCCTTGGAAGTTGTTGCGGGTGGTGAGCTGCGGATGATCGAGCGATAGAATCGTGCCGATATTATTGACGTACACCGTACTGGTGAGGACTTGCGGCTGGCCGTTATAGGTGCTCTTCGCCGCCGACTTGATTTCGCCGTCTACCGTGTTGTTGTAAATAAAGCGGTTGCCCTGCGCGCCGGCAAGCTCTCTGACTACCGTGCCGTTGACGCCAAAGGTAAAATGCCCGGCGAGGTCGTGTTCCAAACAATATTGCGATAGATGAGATAGTTGTAGGAGTCATCATCGAGATAGATGCCGTGCCCGCCAAAGTAGTTCAGACTTAAATCCAGTTCGGCCCAATTGTCATGCACCCAGTTGTACGCAGTCTGCGCGTTTTTGCCATCGGTGCCCCATGTGTAGATGGTGCCGAGATCGGCGATTTGCAAGTGCGAGTTGTAGAGGTCGTTATACGTAATATTCAAGCCGGGGTCGGCTTGCACCGCAATCCGGCCAGTGTTAAACACGGTGTTCTGCCGGAAGTTATTGCTATCGGTGCCGCCGGGATTGATCTGCCGCCATGCCTGCCCGTTCACCGCCACATCGCCGGCCACATAGCTAGCATCGAACATCACGTTGTTGGAGACCAGATTGCGCAACCCCGACACCGACACCATCCGTCCGGCGCTATACGCCAGCAAGCTGTCGCGCAACACGTTATCATTGCCGCGCAGATCAATCCCCGGCGTGCCGGATGTCCAAAATAGGGTTGGCACTTTTTGTACGTGCCATGGGAAGCGTACCTCTAGATTCTGCAACACAAGGTAATGTGATTGCGTGTCAGTGCGGATGGTTGCGCCAAAGATGTGCAACCCGTCAAGCGTCATGTGCGAGCGACCACGCAAGTCGAAGGCCCACAAGCGGCGCTTGGCTTCGATGGTGTGCTGGCTGGAATTGCCGTTGTTCGGCAGCCACCGGTACAAGGCGCCATCGTTAGCGCGGAACCACTCGCCAGGGGCGTCGAGCGCCGCTAGTTTGCCCCACAGATAGTAGTAATTCTTGGTGCTGGGCCGCAGCATCCCGTCATCCCACTTGACAGTATTGTTATTGGCTGCCGGGTCGGGGTTGCATTGGAACGAGACCGAGGTGCGGGTCGAGGCGGTGACATCGCAGGTGGTGTAGATGCTATTGTACCCCGGCCCAAAGGTAATCTGCCCGCCGGCCCAGAAGTTATCGCTAAACGCTGATAGATCAGTGTCGTGGTAGGTTGCAGCCGATTCGCCGTTGATCGTTGCCGTGTTGTCTTGGGCGTTGTCTTGAGTGGTGAGCTAGGTGACGCGCGCCACCGGGATGTTTGGCCAGCGCGCTTCGGGGAGCATCACGCCATCAACCCAGATTTGATTATCGGCAGCGGCTTCCAGCGTGTGTGCACTGACATTCCCATGGCATTGTGGTACGGTAAATCGAACCGCTGTGCAGTGTCCACGGGCGGTCAGGAGATCGGCGCCGCTGATCACCACCCGTTCATTGTTATAAGGTGATCGGCGCGCCGCTCGTGCCGCTGTTGGACGGGCGGACGGTCTCGCGGTACACGCCGGCGCGAATGTAGCACGTATCGCCGGCAGTCGCAACCTCGGCACATTTCTGGATGGTGCGGAACGGTTGGGCAAAGGTGCCGGGATTGGCGTCATTGCCGGTGGGTGATACGTAGTATCCGGTCGCGCCGCGGGCTGGGGTAAGAGGGTAGGCTGCCGCTACGATCATCACCAGCCATCCGATGATCGCTAGCCAGCCGGTATGAGGGGTTTTCTTCATAACGTTCATCTCTTATTTGTGTAGTGCAATGATGGCTACGACGGTCGAGGCGGTATTTGGATAGTACTATCTGATTGCTTGATGATGCACTCACCCCCTAGCCCCCTCTCCCACTGGCGCGGGCGAGGGGGAACTTTTTCTCCCCTCAGGTGAAGGCTAGGGGTAATGAATTTCTCGCTGGATGCGTGTGAGAGCAGCCAGTCAACGAATGTGCAAAGGGGTAGGCAGAAAAGTGTCGAATGTACGTGCCTCCCTGTGGTTATCGATTGATCTATGCGCTCACGCGCCCCATTTTCGCTCATACTAGGAGACTGCTCGGCGTGAGTGATGTCACGCTCAGCACTGGATAGACTTCAATATAAGGTTTATGTTTCTTTTGTTATTATCACGGTTCCTGATACGCTCTATCAATGGTACCGTTCTCCTACTCTCGAACTGGTCTCCTAGTTCTTGGCGTCCTTCGCGTTTTTGCGTTTGAAAACTTTGCGTGCTTGGCGTCCTTTGCGGCTTTGCGTTAAAAAGCTGTGCGCCCTTTGCGGCTTTGCGTTAAAAAGCTGTGCGCCTCTGCTCCCTCTGCGCCGTCTTAAGCGTCCACAATGCACACTTCGCGCCGGTAGTCGAGGGTGACGCGCCGGAAGCGGCTGAGCAGCCGGTTGCCGGCGTTGGCCCTCCCCCGCCGGCCAAGGTCGCCGTGACTGGTGGCCGGCACGTCAACCGCGACGTCGCGTAGGTGGAATGGCCCAAGTTGCAGA
>NZ_DAOTWH010000349.1:0-29855 GCF_034435895.1 Chloroflexus sp. | reverse complement strand
TACGCCTTCCCGGCAGTGGCCCTCGGCGCGCCGGCGGTGGCGCGGATGATCGCTGACCTGATCGGTTGGCTCTGGCAACGCCGGCAACCACTGCTGGCCGGAGCCGCCGGCGCGTATCTGGCGTTGGTGATCGGCTTCTCGCTGAGCCTAACTGCGCGGGTGGTGTTTACACCCGATGATTCAGCGCACCGGATGGCAGCGTTCCTCAACCAGACCGTTCCCGCTGACCGCATCATCGAGACATGGGAACCAGAACTAGCCACGTTCACCGACCACGCCTACCACTACGTGCCCACCGAACTGCTTGATCCGGCGGTGCGGCAGGCATGGTTGGGCGGGCCGCCGGTGGCTTACGATGGCCTCGCTGCCCAGCCGCCATACGTGCTGACCGGGCCATTTAGCGCGTATACCAGCATCTATCATGTCGATGATTTAGCGCGTGAGTACACCATCATCTACAGCGCCGGGCCATACACGCTGTGGCAGCGACGGGAACCATAACCGGATGAAAGGATCGCTATGCGTCGTTTTTGGCTGATCGTCTTTCTGCTGTTCTTCAGTTATGCCTACGTCTTGCCGCGCTGGTCGGACTGGAACCAGAACTCGCGGTTAAATTTAGTGTTGGCGCTAGTTGACGATGGCACGCCAAAAATTGATCGCTATGTTGCAAATACTGGCGACTATGCGCTGTACAATGGCCACGCCTACACCGATAAACCGCCGGGTTTGTCATTTCTCGGCATCCCGATCTACGCCGCCATCCGGCCATTGCTTGACGCGCCGCCGGTGCAAGCCCAATTCGAGCGGATCGGCAGCCGGTTTGAAGAGACGCTCAAGCCCGATGGCAGCGGCTTGCGGGCTGACAAGATCCGGTTTGCCTTGGTGCAGTATCTGCTCACGCTGATCGTGGTTGCGTTGCCGGCGGCGTTATTTGGCGGTTTCTTCTTTCTGGTGCTGCAACGGCTCGGTGTGGCGCCGGCGCCAGCCAGCATCGGCGCGCTGGGGTATGGGTTAGCCACCAGCGCCGCGCCGTACGCCAGCAACTTCTACGCCCACCAGTTAGTGGCCGTGCTCCTCTTTACCGCCTTCGCCTTAGCGTGGTCGCCACCAGCGCGCTGGTCGCCGTGGGCCAGCGGTGCGCTGGTTGGACTGCTGCTTGGCTGGGCCGTGATCAGCGAATACCCGGCGGCGCCGGCAGCCGCCATTATCGGATTGTACGTGCTCTACCGGCGCGGCTGGCGCTGGTTGCCAGCGATGGCGGCGGGAGGCACGTTGCCGGGAGCGTTGTTGATCGGCTATGACCTTGCCGCCTTTGGCACGCCGTGGCCCATCGGCTACGCCTATTCCGCGCTCTGGCAAGAGCAGCACCATACCGGTTTCATGAGCCTCACGGCCCCCCAGTGGGAAGCCATCTGGGGCTTGACCTTCAGCGAATTCCGCGGTCTCTTCTTCCGCGCGCCATGGCTCTTGCTCGCATTGCCGGCCTACTGGATCGGCTGGCGACGGCGCGAGCAGCGGGCCGAGTGGTGGGTGTTGGTGCTAGTGCCACTGGCTTTTCTGCTCTTCTACGGGTCGTCGATTATGTGGTGGGGCGGATTCGCCGCCGGGCCGCGCTATATCGTGCCGCTGATTCCCTTCCTTGCTCTGCCGGCGGCGCTCTTGATCGGGCACTGCTGGGGCCGGATCGAGTGGCGCCTTGGCGCATTCGGCTTGCTCAGCGTCTCATTTGTCCTTATTTGGATGGAGGCAACGGCAACTCAGCTCTTCCCCAGCGACGCCATCAGGGCTACGTGGCGCGAGTATGTGATTCCGGCATGGCAACAGGGCGAGATTGCCCGCAATGCCGGCATGGTCTTGCAACTTGAGGGAGCGGCTAGCTTGTTGCCGCTACTCGCCGGATTGCTCGCCGGCATCATCATCTTATTGCGCCCGCTGGAAGCAACCGAACGCGCGACCACGTGCCCAGCCGCTACACCGCCAACCAAACCCGTGGCGCCGCCTGCCCAGAGGTGAACTCATGCGTATTTTGATGCTGACGCTGATCGCGCCCTACCCGCCCGACAGCGGCCCCAAGATCAAGACCTACAACGTGTTGCAATATCTGTGCGAGCGCCACGAGGTCACGCTGGTCTCGCTGGTGCGGAATGAGCAAGAGCGCGCCCATGCCGAATCGCTCCGCCGGATCTGCCGTGAAGTGTACACGGTGCCGTTTCAGCGTTCGCGTTGGAAAGATGCGCGCTTTTTGCTCAAGAGCGCCCTCACTGGCGAGTCGTTCATTCTCAGCCGCGACGCCTCGCCGGAACTGCACCAGTTGCTGCGCCAACTGACGGCGCGTGAGCATTTTGACATCATTCATGCCGACCAGCTCAATATGGCGCCGTTTGCGGTTGATTTACCGGGGGGGGCGCGGATCATTGACCAACACAATGCCGTATGGACGATCGTCGCCCGCATGGCGGCCCGATCTGATCTGATCCGGCGGATCGGCTTGCACATCGAAGCGCGCCGGCTGCGGCGGGCCGAGGCGCGGTTGTGCGCGCGCTTTGATGGCATGCTAGCGGTCAGCGAACCGGATTATGCGTTTCTCAAGCTGGCCGCCGCCGACGCTGGAGTCGCATTACCGCCCACGGCGATCATTCCAATTGCGATCGATGCGCGCAGTGAAGCGCCGGTGCAACGGCACAGCGCGCCCGATACGATCCTCAGCATGGCGACGATGTTTTGGCCGCCCAACGTCGATGGCGTGCTCTGGTTTGCCCGTGAAGTCTGGCCGTTGGTGCGGCAAGCCGTGCCTCAGGCACGGGTGGCGTTGGTTGGCTCGCGACCGCCGGAGACGGTGCGCCAGTTGGCCGCCGATCCCGCGATTGAAGTGCCTGGCTACGTCGCCGATCCGCGCCCATACCTCGCACGGACGGCAGCCTTGATCGTGCCGGTGCATGCCGGCGGCGGCATGCGGGTGAAGATTTTGGAAGCTTTAGCCCGCGACTTGCCGATCGTCTCAACGACCATCGGGTACGAAGGAATTGACCTCACGCCGGGAGAACACCTGCTGGTGGGTGACACACCGCAGGCGTTTGCCGAAGCGTTGATCCGGCTCCTACGCGATCCGGAGCTCGGACGACGATTAGCTGCGCAAGGGCGGCGCGTCGCCGAAGAACGTTACGACTGGCGGGTGGTCTGTCCAGCTATCGATCACCTGTACGCCACCGCACTGCAACGAGCCAATTCTCTGTCAGCGGGGCAGCGATGATGAACATTTTGTTTGTTGCGCCCTACACCCCATCACCGATCCGCGTACGCCCGTACCAATTCATCCGGCATTTAGCCCAACGCGGGCATGCGATCACGCTGGTGTGCGCCGCCGACAATACGGCGGCCCTCACCGAACTGCGCGCGATCTGCCGGCGCGTGGTAGCAGTGCCGGTACAGCGCACCGATCACCTGCTGGCATATATGCGCGCCGTACCGGGCGAATTGCCACTGCAAGCGGCGCACTGCCTTACCCCGGCGATGGTTGCGGCGGTCGCGCACGAAATCAAGCAGGGTACCCATCACGTCATCCACATCGAACATCTCCGTGCGGCTGAGATCATCCGCGCCGCCTTGCGCCAGTGCGGCGACGGCCCTCCCGCCGTGCTCGATGCGGTTGACAGCATCACCCTCTTATTCGAGCGCACGCTACGGCGCGGCGCCAACCTGAGCAGCCGGCTGCGCGCGTTGATCGATCTGGCCCGCACCCGGCGTTACGAAGCCGCCTACCCACACCGCTTCGCTGCGATTGCAGTGACATCGCCGGAAGACCGCTGGAGCTTACTCACCCTCAACCGCGCCCTCGACCGTCCGGGAGGCAGCCCCATCATCGTCGCGCCAAACGGGGTCGATCTAACCTACTTTCAAGCCTACACCGGCCCGCGCCGTCCGCATCACCTTGTCTTCACCGGCAAGATGAGCTATCACGCGAACGAGGCCGCCGCCCGCTACTTGATTGAAGACATTATGCCGCTGGTGTGGGCCAAACGGGCCGAAGTGACCGTCACCTTGGCCGGAGCCGAGCCGGGGCCGCGCCTGCGCGCCTATGCCCGCGATCCGCGGGTCACCGTGACCGGCGCCGTACCCGATTTGCGCCCCTACCTCACCGAAGCCACCTTGGCGGTTGCACCCATTCGTTATGGCGTAGGGGTGCAGAATAAAGTGCTGGAAGCGATGGCCACCGCCACCCCCGTCATTACCGCCCGCCAAGCGACGGTTGCGCTCAGCGCGCAACCCGGACGCGATCTGGTTGTGGCCGAGGATGCCGGCAGCTTCGCCCACGCCATCCTCACCTTGCTCGATGATGATGAGCGCCGCGTCGCGATTGGGCAAGCGGGGCGGCTGTACGTCGAGCGCCACCACAACTGGCAGCAGAGTGTGAGCCGGCTGGAAGCCGTCTACGCTTCAGCCGGCGCCTCACTGCGTCACCGCTAGCGATGAATAAATGTTTATTTTTTCCACGCTAATCTTCAGAGCATCTTTAGCTCATGCGCAGATAATTTGAATGGCACTGTAGTAGCGCGTTCCATTCAACACCACGCTCTCGCTCATCACCGGCGCCTGTTTACGAGGAGAAGGTCATGACCGGATACGATATATCGATTGTGATCCCCTGCTACAACGAAGCTGAAGGCATGGATGCAATGCGCGAGCGGCTCACGCAGGCGCTGGCCACCCTCCGCGAGCGCGGGCGGATCCAACTGGTGCTGGTCAATGATGGCAGCCGTGACGGCACTGGCGAATTGCTGGAGCAGACCTTTGGCGGCTGGCCCGATACGGTCATTGCGCATCACTCCACCAATCGCGGTTTAGGAGCCGCCCTCCGCACCGGCTTCGCGCATGCCACGGGTGACGTGATTGTTACCTGCGATAGTGATGGCACCTACCCGTTCAGCGAGATCCCGGCGTTGCTCGACCGGCTCAAACCCGATGTCGATCTGGTGACAGCGTCGCCGTATCACGCAGGCGGCGGGATCGAGAACGTACCGGCCTACCGGGTCTTCATCAGCAAATCCGCTTCGCTCTGTTATCGCGTGCTGGTCAATCCGCGCATCCACACCTACACTGCCCTCTTCCGCGCTTGCCGGCGTGAAGTCATCGAACGGGTCACCACCTCTGCCGACGGCTTTTTGATGGTGACTGAATGGTTGGTTGAAGCGCTCCTCAGCGGCTATCGCGTCGCCGAATACCCCACCACGCTGCGGGTGCGCCAGTACGGGCAATCGAAAGCGCGGGTGTGGCAAATCACGAAAACCCACCTCCGATACATGGCCGGCATTCTGCGCCGCCGGTTAGGAGCGCAGCCGCGAACCAAAGCGCTACCGCGCAGCCAATAATCAACGGCTGCGAGATGATGGGAGAAACGCATGCAACAGGTGGAAGAACGCACGATTGTAACGACCGCACTTGCGGACGCCGCGGAAACCGAGCAACCAACGCCACGAAAGGGCAAACTGGCTATGAGCACGATTATGCTGATTTTGATCGCCACTGCGCTGGGTGTGATCGGTCAGATGATGCTAAAGCAGGGAATGGGCGCGATGGGGCCATTGGCGCTGACCTTAGACTCGACTCCCAGCATTATTTTGCGCATCGTCACCTCGCCAATGGTCATTGGCGGCCTGCTCATCTATGGCATTGGCACCTTCTTCTGGCTGATCACGCTCTCGCGGATCGAACTCAGCGTAGCCTACCCGTTCGTGAGTCTCAACCATATCATCATCTTCCTGTTGGCGTGGCTCGTGTTGCATGAACAGGTCAACCCGCTGCGTGCCGCCGGCGTGCTTGTGATCTGCGCCGGTATGTTGATGGTTGCGCGTTCCTAGCTCTCGTTAACGTCACCGCATTAGGAGAGGATCATGAACACACTCACGTCATATTTTAGCCAAATCCGCCAGACGCTTGAGCAACTGCCGCAGGCGTCACTGCAACAAGTGGCTGATGCGCTGTGGGCAGCATATGAGCGCGATGCCACCATTTTTGTGTGCGGGAATGGCGGCAGCGCCGCGACTGCCTCGCATTTTGTCTGTGATTTGGCGAAGTGGACGATCAAACCAGCAGCGCGCCGGGTACGCGCGATCGCCCTCACCGACAATGTACCGCTCATTACCGCATGGTCGAACGATCAAAGCTACGCCGATGTCTTCGTTGAGCAATTAAAGGCGCTCTATCGCGATGGCGACGTTATCGTCGCCATTTCGGGCAGCGGCAATTCGCCGAACGTGGTGCGCGCCATCGAGTGGGGTAATGCGGTTGGCGCCGTCACAATTGGCCTGACCGGTTTCAACGGCGGGCGCCTGCACCAGATTGCCCAGATCGGTCTGCACATCAACAACCACGTGATGCCGCAAGTGGAAGACATTCATAGCATCATCTGCCACGCGCTAGCGGTCAACTTGGGCCAGCAGATTGAATTGAACTGTCGCTCCAGCCGGTAATCTTGCAGACAGTTGCAATAGGAGGTTAGCTATGATCCCGGTTGCCCGTCCTCTGATTGGGCGCGAAGAAGAAGAGGCCGTCCTCGCTGTGCTGCGGTCGGGCATGATCGCGCAAGGGCCGGAAGTGGAGCGGTTCGAGACTGAATTTGCCGCGTTGTGCGGCACACGCCATGCCGTTGCCGTCATGAATGGCACCGTCGCGCTGTACCTCGCGCTCTTGGCCCACAATATCGGGCCAAGTGATGAAGTGATCACGACGCCATTCAGCTTCATCGCCACCGGCAACAGCATCTTGATGGCAGGCGCGACGCCGGTGTTCGTCGATATCGATCCGCACACCTACAACATCAATCCCGATCTGATCGCGGCTGCGATCACCTCGCGAACGCGGGCGATCATGCCAGTGCATCTCTACGGGCAACCAGCTGATATGGCGCCGATAATGGAGTTAGCGCAGCGGTACCATCTGGTCGTGATCGAAGATGCCGCGCAAGCGATTGGCGCGACCTACCGCGGCCAACCGGTCGGCAGCTTTGGGGTTGGGTGTTTCTCGCTCTACGCAACGAAAAACGTGACCAGCGGCGAAGGCGGCATGATCACGACCAACGATCCGGCCATTGCCGATCGGTTACGGTTGCTGCGCAACCATGGCAGCCGGGTGCGCTACTACCACGAACTGCTTGGCTATAACTTCCGGATGACCGACTTGCAGGCGGCGATTGGCCGGGCCCAATTGGCCAAGTGCGATCGGTTCAATTCACAACGGATCGCGAACGCCGCGTTTCTGAGCGAACAGATTCGCCACCCAGCCGTCATTACGCCCTTTGTCCAACCCGATGTGCGGCACGTCTTCCACCAGTACACTATCCGGGTGTTAGGCGATCGCGACGCGGCGATCAAACAACTGAATGCAGCCGGCGTCGGCACGGCGATCTTCTACCCGCTGCCGATCCCGCAACAACCGCTATACCGCAAGTTAGGCATTGAAGCTGAAACCCCGGTAGCTGATCGGGTGGCGCGGGAAATTATCGCTTTGCCGGTGCATCCGGCGTTGAGCAACGACGAGCTACACCAGATCGCAGCGGCGGTCAATGCGTTGACCGTGAGCGAGCCAGTGACCGCCTAGCAACGTCGTGACACCAGTACCTGCGATGACCGGTCTTGATGCTGCTGGCGGCGGGACATGGGTAACGGGGTCAAGAAAGGGAGATGCAATCAATGGTCGATATTATCGGCGGCGGCATTCTCGGGCTCAGCCTTGCGTATGAGCTGCTCAAGCGCGGCACACCGGTACGGGTGTGGGAGCGCGCCAGCACGCTCGGCGGGCTCATGGGCCGCACGCGCTTTCCTGAGCTTGGCGGGATGGAGTGCGATCGCTATTATCACGCGATCCTCAGTAGCGATCGCACCCTGATGAACCTGTTCGATGAGCTTGGATTGCGCAGCCGCTTGCGCTATACCGCGACCAAGATGGGCTTTTACCACGACGGCGCCATCTACCCGATGTCAACGCCGCTCGAGTTTCTACGCTTTCCGCCGCTGCGCATGATCGATCGCCTGCGCCTCGCCTACACTATTCTTGCCTGCCGCCAGATCAAAGACTGGCGCCGCCTCGAACAACTCCCGGTCGCCGAGTGGCTCACCCGCCTGAGCGGTGAGCGCACAGTGCGCCATGTGTGGGCGCCGCTGCTGCGGGCCAAGTTCGACGGCGATTTCAGCCAAGTGCCGGCCACCTACATCTGGTCGCGACTGGTGCGCACAACCGATACCCGCACCAAAGGCGGCAGCCAAGAGTTAATGTGCTACCTGCCCAACGGCTATCAAGAGCTGATCGATGCGCTGGCGGAGGCCATCCGGCAGCGCGGCGGCCAGATCGAGCTGAACGCGACGATTGACACGATCAAGGTTGAGGATGGGCGCGTCAGCGGGTTGGTGGTCAATGGTCACGAAATTCCAGCCGACCATGTGGTGATTACGGCCCAAACCCCGATTGCCCGCCGGTTGTTGCCACCGGAAGCGGCAGCCGTGTCAGCGCGGTGGGGCCAACTCGACGGCTTTTTGGGCATCGTCTGCATGCTGGTCGTGCTGCGCCGCCGGCTGACGCCCTACTACACGCTCAATATCACCGACGAGCGCATTCCGTTCACCGGCGTCATCGAGACGACCAACTTGATCGATCCGCAATATGTGGGCGGGTATCACCTCGTCTACCTGCCGAAATACGTCGCCGCTGACAGCCGGTTTGCCCGTATGCCTGACGATGAGTTGCGGCACGTCTTCCTTGGCTATCTGCGGCAGATGTTCCCCGATCTGCGCGACGATGACATCGCCGCAATCCGGATCGGGCGGGAACGGTATGTGGAACCGATTCACCCGATTGGCGCAACCGACTTGATCCCGCCGATCACCACTGACATTCACGGTCTGTTCCTTGCCAATACCGGCCAAATCTACCCGCAACTCACCAACGGCGAATCGGTCTGCGCCTTTGCGCGCTCGGTAGCAGAACAGATCCAGCCGATCGTTACCCGGCATCCATCGGCAGCCGCTTTATCACTCGCCTGAGGTGAGGTATGAGCCTGACCAGTGTTGAGCTAACCAAACCAACCGCCATCCATTTTGACCGCGAGGTCATCTCGTACCGGAAGCTGGCGCTAATCGGCGCGCTGATGGCAGGCGACGCAGCGGTGATTACCGTAAGCTTCCTGCTCGCGTATGCGGTGCGCTTCTTCACCAACTTGCCCATCTTTGCCGAAGGCGCCATGCAACCAGAGTTTTATAGTCTCTTGATTGCAATGCTGGTGCCCGGCTGGATCGCGCTGTTTGCGATGCATGGGTTGTACCAGCGCACGGCCCTGTTCAACGGCACCCACGAATACAATCAGGTCTTCAACGCCGCCAGCAAAGGGATGCTGCTGGTCGTGATGCTCACCTTCTTTTTCCCGGATATTGTCGTGGCCCGCGGCTGGTTGGTGATGAGCTGGATCCTCTCGTTTAGCTTGACGATCGCGTGGCGGTTCGGCTTCCGCCGCATCGTGTACTGGCTGCGGCGGCGCGGCCATCTGCTTGAGCGCGTCTTGTTGGTCGGCGCTACGGAAGAGGGCCGGGCCATTGCCGAGCAATTGCTGGCCGAGCAACGGGCCGGCGCGCAGATTGTGGGTTTTATTGATGACCGGTTGCCGGTGGGGAGTGAAGTGATTGCCGGCAAGGCGCGGGTATTAGGGACAACCACTGATTTTGCGCGACTGGTTAAAGAACAGAATGTTGAGACGATTATTATTGCCGATACCAACTTGATCCGCGAACGCCTGATCAACCTCAATGGCGCCATGGATCTGCTGAACCAACTCGAAGTGCGGTTAGCGCCGGGGTTGTTTGATCTGCTCACAATTGGCGTGCAGGTGCACGAGCAAGGCGCGGTGCCGCTCTTGAGCCTCAACAAGACGCGCATTACCGGCTTGCATGCGATCGGGAAGACGATCATCGATCGGGTAGGGGCGCTGGTTGGCCTCATCTTGCTCGCGCCGCTGTTTCTGATCGTTGCCATCGCGATTAAGCTCGATAGTCCCGGCCCGATCTTCCACCGCCGGCGCGTGATCGGGGTCGGCTACCGCGAGTTCGATGCCTTCAAGTTCCGCACCATGTACGTTGACGGCGACCAGCGCCTCACACCGGAACAGCGGGAAACATTGCGCACCCACGGCAAGCTGAAGGACGATCCCCGGATTACGCCGATCGGTCGCTTTTTGCGCCACGCGAGCATTGATGAGCTTCCGCAACTGTTCAATGTGTTGTTGGGCCAGATGAGCTTGGTCGGGCCACGCATGATCACCGCCGGCGAGATGCATCACTTCGGACGCTGGCAGCATAACTTGTTGACCGTGCGACCGGGCTTGACCGGGTTGTGGCAGATCAGCGGGCGGAGCAATCTCGGGTATGAGCATCGCGTCCGGCTCGATATGCACTACATCCGCAACTATTCGATCTGGTTGGATTTGTTGATCATTTATCGCACCATCCCGGCGCTCTTGAAGGGCGAAGGGGCATACTGATCACACGTCATAGCACGGGGAGGGGAGCCATGGAACAACGGACACTACGGGCAGCGGTAATCGGAGTCGGCAGCATGGGTCGCAACCACGCGCGCGTCTACGCGAGTATGCCGGGGGTCGAACTGGTTGCAGTGTGTGACACCAATCTCGCGGCTGCGAACAGTCTGGCCAGCATCTACCGTTGTCACGTCTACACCGATTACCACGACATGCTGAGCAGCGAGAATCTCGATCTCGTGTCAGTAGTGGTGCCGACCAAATACCACTTTGCGGTGGCGAGCGCGGTGATTGGGCATGGCGTGCATGTGCTGATTGAGAAACCAATTGCCGCGACTGTCGAGCAGGGTTGGATGCTGATCGAGGCAGCGCAGCGGCAAGGCGTGATCCTCACTGTTGGCCACATCGAGCGGTTTAACCCAGCGATCATCGCGCTGAAAGAGCAATTGAACAACCACGAGTTAGGCAACCTGTTCCAGATTATGTCACGCCGGGTTGGCCCCTTCCCGGCCCGGATTATGGATGTCGGCGTCGTAGTTGATCTCGCGACGCACGAGATCGATATTCTCAACTACCTGATCGGTTCACCGATCACGCGGATGCATGTCGAGTTGCACCGCCACCTGCACCAGAGCCACGAAGATATGCTCTCGGCGCTACTGCGGTTTGAAAATGGCATGATCGGCGTGCTCGACATTAACTGGCTGACGCCGACCAAGATCCGCGAGCTGAGCGTCGTCGGCGAGCGAGGGATGTTTGTGGCCAATTACCTTACTCAAGACCTGACCTTTTACGAGAACGATTCGTGCCAAGGGCGGGCATGGCCGGAATTGGCGCTGATTGGGGTCAGCGAGGGTCGCAGCATCCGGCTGAAGGTGCCGCGACGCGAGCCGCTGTACGAAGAGCTGCGCAGCTTCTGCGAAGCAGTGCGAAACGGCGCCGAACCGGTCGTCAGCGGTGAGGCAGGCGTGGCAGCGCTGACGATCGCCAATCAGATCGTCGAGGTCGGCTTGCGCGAGCAACCGGCAGCGGGATTGATCGAGCGGGCGTTGATCGTGGGGATGTAGGGCGGATCTGATGCGGGCGGATTTCAAACCCGCCCGTACCTTATCTCTCACATCGAACGCTTGATCCGGTAGCCAGCCGCCTCACGATCCCACGCCGCACCCACCCCCTCAGCTTTGAGCTTGTACTTCTCGACCCGCTCGGTCGCCGTTTTAGGCAAACTGTCACGGAATTCGATGTAACGCGGCACGGCGAAATAGGCCAGCCGTTCTTCGCACCAGTGCACCAACTCGAGCGGATCGAGCGTCGCGCCGGGGCGCAGCACCACCACCACCTTGACCTCTTCTTCACCCAATTCGCTCGGCACACCGACCGCGGCGCTCTCAAGCACGGCTGGGTGCGCATTAACTGCCCGTTCAACTTCCCATGACGAAATATTCTCGCCGCGCCGCCGGATCGACTGCTTGAGCCGGTCGATGAAGATCGCGTACCCCGCCTCATCGAGCCGGCCAAGATCGCCGGTATGGAACCAGCCGCCGCGCATTGCGGTCGCGGTCTGCTCAGGCTGCCGGTAATACCCCATCATGATGAGATTGTCACGCTGCGGGCGAATCGCGATCTCGCCGGGAACGCCGGGTGGGAGCGGGGTATCGTCGGGGCCAACGATCGCCAACTCAAACCCCGGCATCGCGATGCCGAAGGTACCCGCTCGCACCGCGTCACGCGGATTGGCGACGCAAAAACCGGTGGTTTCGGTCAGGCCATAGCCTTCGATGATGGTCAGGCCAAACCGCTCTTCAAACGCGCGCCACAAATCGGGCGGGGTGGCCGCGCAGGCCGCGATGCGTACCCGGTGGGTACGGTCATTGGGCGAGGGCGGCTGTTTCATTAAGATCGGGATCATCGCGGCCAGCAGATTGCAGATGGTCGCGCCGAGATCGGCCAATTGCCGCCAGTAGCGCGAGGCGCTGAAGTGGTCGAGCAGCGCGATCGTCGTGCCGCGGTAGATCGCCGGCAACACGGTATGGGCCTGCGCATTGATGTGGAAGAGCGGCAGACTGGTGCCAAAGACATCATCCGCTGTCGCGCCGATCATGACATCGGCGAAGAGCGCCGCCGAGTGGAGGTAGGCGTGATGATTGAGCATCACCCCTTTGGGTGGTCCGGTAGTGCCGGAGGTGTAGAGAATGCTGTGCAGATCGGTCGCATTGCCGGGAGCAGGAACGGCGTGCTGAGCTGCGGCAAGCAGCTCGTGCCATGCGAAACTGCCCGGCGCTGTCGCCATACCCCGCACCACGAGATGGCGCAACGCCGGCAAGCGATCGCGCATCGCCTCGACGCGATCAACGAACGGTTGCTCGATCACCAGCACTGTCGCGCCGGCGTGGTCAAGGATGTAGTGCAACACATCACCCTTGAGGTGAATGTTGATCGGCACCGTCACAGCGCCGAGACACGCGCAACCAAACCATGCCCACAGGTAATCAGGCGTATTACCGAGCATCAGCGCAACCCGATCACCGGGACGCACGCCAAGCTCGGCAAAGACACCAGCGGCGCGCCGGGCTAGTCCGGCTGCTTCGGCGTAGCGCCACTCTTGATCGGCAAAACGCAAGAAAACGAGATCAGGCTGGCGTTCGGCTTGCGAATCGAGAGCGTGCCAGAGTGTCTGCATAGGCGGATTCGTGCAACTTAACGCGGATGATTAGGGTTATTGTACTGCATGTTGAGGGCGACGTATGCATCGCCCTTACGGACGTTCGTGTTCGCCCATCGCGGCCAGTAACTGCTCATCGCGGCAATCGCTGCTGATGCTCAGGAAGGCCAACCAACCCATACCGGCAACCACCAGCGCCAACGGCAGCCACGATGCATCGAGCGCCGGCCAGAACGCGCTGAGGGTAGCGACCGCGCCGCTGCCGTGCAACTGGTACCACTGCACGCCAAGGCCCATCACGCCAAACGCACTGACTTGCAACGGACGCAGGCGCGGGCCATCAATCCGGCACGAGATAGTGGCCCGTTGGCGCCAATGAGTAATCACGCCGCCGCCGATCAAGCTTACGGCCACACCCATGCCGCCACCACCAGAGCCAAGCGCCAGCTCTAACCCGATCGCGACTATCAACCCCGCTATGATAGCTATACTCCAACGCACCCATCGCTTGGCAAACATCGTGTGCTACTCCAATTTCACCGGCCCCAACTCAGATTCAAGCACATGCACTGCTGTGCGCAAGACCTTAATGCGGGCATACTTCTTATCTTCCGCCTCGACGATCGTCCACGGCGCAACTGGTGTACTCGTACGGAGCAACATCTCATCGGCTGCTTCGAGATAGAGCGGCCACTTATCGCGGTTGCGCCAATCTTCATCGGTCAGTTTCCATGCCTTATACGGCACATTCTGGCGCTCTTCAAACCGGCGCAGTTGCTCTGCAGGACTAATATGCAGCCAGAACTTGGCGATAATCGCGCCGAAATCGACCAACTGGCGCTCGAATTGATTGATCTCGGCATAGGCCCGCCGCCACTCATCGGGCCGGGCAAAGCCTTCGACTCGCTCAACCAGCACCCGGCCATACCACGAACGATCGAAGACGGCAAACTGGCCGCGGGGCGGCAAGCGGCGCCAGAAGCGATAGAGGTAGTGGCGCGCTTTGTCGTCGCCGGCAGGCGCGGCAATGGCATGCACCGTATAGGCGCGCGGATCGAGTTCGGCGGTCAGGCGTTGGATAGCGCCGCCTTTGCCGGCGGCATCCCAGCCTTCAAACACGAATACCACTGGACGTTTTTGATGGTAGACCTGCAAGCCGAGCAGATACAGTTTGGCCTGCAACTGCTTTAATTCGCGGTGATACGTATCGTCATCAAGGTGCAAACTCAGATCGATGCGCTGCAACGGCCCCGCAGCGCGCAGCAGCGGCGCAGCGGGCGTGGTGACGACTGGCGTCGGGGCCGGTTCGAGCTGGTGGTTCGGCATAGCAGCAGGCATAGCCACCACTGCTGCCGGTTTGCCATCAGCCGCGCCGAGCACCGGCATCCGGATTGCCATATTATAGCGTCGCAACCCCACCCCACTATCGTCAATGCTGGCGCCGCGATCGGCGGCAGTGATCCCTAACCGGCTTTCCAATGCCCCCACAATAATTTGCAGCACTGTCAAGCGTGCATAGCGTTTATCAGCGGCCGGAATGATATGCCACGGCGCAAAGGCGGTATCGGTGCGCGCCAGCATCTCTTCGACCGCGCGATACACGCGCCGGTAATGCCGGTTCTGCCAGCAATCCTCTTCGGTCACGCGCCACGCATTGAGCGGATCGGCCAACAGCTTGGCAAACCGGCGCGACTGCTGTTTTTTGGTAATGTGCAGCCAAAACTTGAGGATCAGCGCGCCATCGTCAGCCAATTGGCGCTCGAAGATCGCCGCGTCTTCGCAGCGAGTGCGCCACTGATCGCGATCGCCGTTGGTGGTGTAGGCAGCTAGCAACTCACGATACCACGAACGGTCAAAGAAGGTCATCTGGCCATAGCTCGGCACCTTCAGCCAGAAGCGGTACAACCACGGATACTGTTGTTCATAGGTGCGGGGAGGCGTGATCGAATGCACGCGAAAACCGCGCGGGTCGAGGCGGCGGGTCAGGGTGGCGATCGTGCGGGCCTTGGCGGTGCCGGCCCAACCTTCAAAGACGAAGATGGTCGGGATGCGGGCATCAAGCAACATCTGCTCAAGATCAAAGAGCCGCACCTGCAATTCGGGAGCAGTCTGCTGATATTCCTCTTTGCCGAGCGTCACATCGGTATTACAGCGATCAAGCATGGCATGATTCCTCGCGGGTAAACCCGTCCCACGAATACCCATTCTCGACATAGAGCGCCAAAAACACCTCAACCACGTGCGGATCGAAATGGCTGCCGGCCTGTTCACGGAGATAGGCCAACGCGCGTTCCGGCGACCAAGCCGCCCGGTACGGGCGATCGCTGGTCAGCGCATCGTAGACATCAACTACGGCAAAGATACGCGCGGCCAAGGGAATATCGGCGCCGCGCAGACCACGCGGATAGCCGGTACCGTCCCATTTCTCGTGATGGCACCACGGGATGGCCAGCGCTGGGGCAAGGAAGGCGATCGGGCGCAGCAATTCAACCGCCAGCGTGGGATGGGTGCGCATAATTACCCATTCCCGCTCATCGAGCGGGCCGGGCTTATTCAAAATCGCATCGGGAATGCCCATCTTGCCAATATCGTGCAGCAACGCACCTCGCCGGATATGCACCAACTCTTCGTCCGCAAACCCCATTCGCTCGGCGATGCGCATTGTCAATTCCGTTACACGGCGCGAATGGCCTTCGGTCTCGTGATCACGCAGGTCGAGGGCCCGGGCCCAGCCTTCGATGGTGGCATCACAGGCCGCGCGCAATTCGTCATTGGCGCGCTGGATCTGCTCGAACAACTCGGTGCGGCGCAGCGCGTTGCCGACCCGTTCGGCAGCGGCAACCAAGAGATCAACCATTTGTTCCGAGATAGGATGAGCGCAGACCAATGTCGCCACTGCATAGCAATGATCGGTAGCGCAATCAACACAGCGGAATGGCACGATAACAATTTCACCATTGGGCATCAGATCAGCCGGAGCAGATTCGCGCAACAAGAGACAATTGCCCCACTGTTTTTGCCACCTTGGCAACTGATCGGCCAAACGATCAAAGCGGACGGCATCGCCGCACACCTGCTCGATCTGCCATTCATCATCCAGCTTCCGCCACAAGGCCACTGCATCGGCTTGGACTATTTCATACAATTGACGAACCAGCACCCATGCCAACTCGGATCGGTTGTGAGCGGGGCGCATCGCCTCACCCAACGCATCAATCACCGCCTGCTTCCGTTCGCGTTGCACGCGCTCGGAAATATCTTGCCTCACGGCAATGAAATGCTCGATCACGCCATCGCGCTTGACCGGCGTAATGGTCATCTCTTCATGGTACAGCGAACCGTCTTTACGACGGTTGATCAACTCGCCCCGCCACGGCTGGCCGCTAAGAATTTGCGCCCACATCGCGGCGTAAAACGACTGATCATGCTTGCCTGAGCGCAGCAGACGGGTATGCCGGCCAATGGCTTCGGCAACTGGATAGCCGGTCAACACGGTAAATGAGGGGTTCGCCCATTCAATCACACCGTGAATATCGATAATCACAATCGCTTGCGCCGATGCATTCAGCGCCGTGCGCAGCAGATCGAGCTCAGCTTGGGCTTTTCTGCGTTCGGTAATATCGCGGATCACGCTCAGCAGCACTCGTTCGTTGCCAATATCAGCGCCAATCGAACTCACCTCAACCTGAAATACGCTGCCATCGCGGCGCAGATACGTCGTTTCAAACAAAATCCCCTGCGTATTAGCCTGCGTCATCTGATCACGCACGATCTGGCGCGTCTCAGGCGCGCGTAAGTCAAAAATCGTCTTGGCGCAGAGTTCGGCCCGGCTATAACCATACGCGCGTTCGGCAGCGGTATTGGCTTCGAGGATTTGGCCGTCACGCGCCCGGACAAACAGGACAATATCACGGGCATGGGCGCTCAGCAGCTCGTAGCGCGCCAGCCGGGCCGCCGCTTCGACCTGCGCCGTCACATCGCGCGCAATCCCTTCGATGGCGCCATCAACCACCACAAAGCGCACATCGAGCCAGACATACTGGCCATCGCTCCGGCGGGTGTGCAACAGAATCTGGCCGCGGCCTTGGGCGATCAAGCGTTCAACTTGCTCGATCTGCGGTTGATCAATGAATTCGCTAAACGCCGGCATCTGCGCGAGCAATTGTTCCGGCTCATAGCCAAGAATAGCGCGCACCGCCGGATTGACGAGATCAAGCTGTGGCTGTGGCACGAGCACATAGCGAAAGATAATATCAGGCGCTTGTTCAGCCAAGCGGCGAAAACGGGCTTCGCTCTGGTGAAATGCGGCTTGAGCCGCATCACGTTCAATGGCGCGTTGGCGCGATTCGACGATCCGGGCCAAATTCCCGGCCAACAACATGCCAATATCAATCACTATGTCACTGAAAAAGGTCGGCTGCCCAGCATACAGATTCAGCGTCCCGATCACCCGGCCATCAATATGCAACGGCAACGCCGCCGACGATCGCAACCCGCGCGGCAAGGCTTCATCACGCCATGGCTTCATTCGTGGGTCAGTCGCAATATCGGCGGCGACTGCCGGCTGGCCGAGCCGCAACGTCATTCCGGTCGGGCCCCGACCACGCTCAGCGTCATTCAACCGGATCTGCACCAAATCTACATAACCGCTGGCCGGCCCCCAGCGCGCTACCGGCACAACTTGCTGCGTTGCCGGATCAACCAGTCCAATCCATGCGAGACGCAAACCAACTTCTTCGACCGCCAACCGGCACACTTCCTGCTCAAAGATCGGTGACGGCGGCGCGTTAATGGATAGTTGATGCAGCCGGGTGGCTAACCGGCTCAAGCCGCGTTGCAAATCGATTTGATGCCAAAGCTGGGTAATGAAGCTATAGCCGAACAAGGCACTGGCGGCGATAAAGCCGATATCGAGCGGCAATCGCTTCCAAGACGGTAGCGCTTGATCTTGCTGCATCCAGAGATGCACGATTAAGAGCCATATCGTCACGAGCAGGATATAGCCGCCAGTGAAGCGAACACAGTATTGGACTGGAAGTGATTTATTCTTCATAGCATCACCAGCGCAAGGTGAGTGCTTGCGTGATAGTATTGTAACAAATTCATGTAGCGAAAAGAGTACCAATTAACCGGTTATGAGCGCAATTGTCGCAACTTGCGCCTTTCGTAGCTAAACAGCAATGTTATGGAAAGATTAGTCACGTATAATACACCAAAGAGTCGCCGCACCAGTCCAAGGAGTCGCGTCATGGCATCAATCACCGATGACACCGCCGATGAGATCGAACGACTCGTCGCAATTGCCGAACACCTGCGCGATGGCGACTTCGCGATTGAAGTACCAGCAGTGCAGAGTCACGACGAACGGATCAGCCGGCTGGCGGCCTCGCTCCGCGAATTGGCGGCCAGCCTTGCCCGCCGCCAGCGCGAGATCGAGACCCTACACCGCATTACCACCCGCATCAATGCTGGTCTCATGCTCGATGAGATCCTCGATGGCGTCTACAACGATTTTCGTGAAGTGATTCCCTACGAGCGAATCGGGTTTGCCCTGCTCGAAGACGGCGGTAAGGTGTTGCGCGCGCGCTGGGCTCGCACCAGCTTGCCGGCAGTCCATTTGAAACGCGGTTACTCAGCGCCGATGGCCGGCAGTAGCCTTGAGGCGATCATGCAGACCGGCCAACCCCGGATTATCAACGATCTGGTGCAGTATTTGCGCCGCAAGCCCGAATCGGAATCAACCCGTCTGATCGTCAATGAAGGGATTCGCTCTTCACTGACCTGCCCGCTGATCGCTAACGGCGTGCCGGTCGGCTTTATCTTCTTTTCGAGCGTCAAAGCCAACACCTACACCAACGAGCACGTCGAACGCTATATGCAGATCGCCGAACAGTTATCGGTGATCGTGGAAAAAGGCAACCTTGTCTCGCAACTCGCCGCCCAAAAAGAGCTGCTCGAAAAGCAAAACGCCGAACTTCGCCGCTTGTCGGCGCTCAAAAACAACCTGCTCGGCATGGTTGCGCACGATTTGCGCAACCCGGTGGCGATTATCCAGATGATGGCCGCTATTCTGCGCAACCAACAATTACAGCGCCCGCCGGAAGAGCGCCAGCGCATGCTCGATGACATTTATCGCCAGACCGAACACATGCTGGCGATGCTGAATGACCTGCTCGATCTGAGCCAGATTGAGAATGGCACGGTGACGATTTCACCCGAACCAGTAGCGATCAAGTCGGTGTTAGAAGAGACGATCAACCGCCACCAGTTATTAGCCAACCCCAAACAAACCCGCATCGAACTGGCGACGGCGATTGATGGCACCGTCTATGCCGATCCCTTGCGGCTGCGCCAAGTGCTTGACAACCTGATCTCGAACGCCGTGAAGTTCTCGCCTCCCGGCAGCACCATCACGGTGAGCGCCGAACGCGATGGCGACTGGTGGAAATTTGCGGTCTCTGATCAAGGGCCGGGGATTAGCCCCGATGAACGCAGCCGGCTGTTTGAAGCATTTAGCCAGTTGTCAGCCCGGCCAACCGGCGGCGAAAAGAGCACTGGTCTGGGGCTGGCCATTGCCCGGAAGGTGGTGATGGCTCACGGCGGCGTGATCGATGTTTCGTCAACACCGGGACAGGGCGCAACCTTCTGGTTCGCTTTCCCTGTCGCTCTCCGCGAAGAGGCTTGACTATGGCGCGCATCTCACCGATTCAACGACTGACGCGCACGTATATCGGCGGGCTGGTGATGATTGCCTTGCTCGCGATCGGCGGCTACGCGCTGCTTGCGATCAATTCGCAGCGGCTCTCGCAGTACGATACGCTGCTCGTTCTGACCCACCGCCAGCAGATCCGCGCCCAACAAACGGCGCTGCTCGCCACCGAGCTGGCTCTATTTGCCAATGCCTCGCAGGCGGCTTCGATCCGGGCCGAACTGCGCACACTGAGCGCTGAACTGCTCCAGACTCACCAACGATTGCTAGAGGAAGCGCCGGCAACCCCGATTAATCATCTGACGCCGGCGCTTGATCGCTTTCTGGTTTACGTCAACAACTTAGTTGAAGCGCCACCCGATCAACTCAACCGGGACAATCTCGATCTGTACGCCATTCAGACCAACCTGATCACAGTGCAGAGCGATCTGAGCGCCATTAGCAGTCTCTTGCTCATGCAAAGCCAAGCCTTGCGCGATCAGGTTTCGCTGATGCAAGCGGGTGTGCTGGCGATGATCCTGCTGCTCTTGACGACTGGCGGGTTGCTGGTCATCCACCCCTTTGCCCGCAGCGCCCGCCGCGAAGCCGACCAACTGCGCATGCTTTCGCTGGTGGCGCGCTATACCGACAACGCGGTAATCATCACCGACCGCAACGGTCTGATCGAATGGATCAACGAAGGCTTTACCCGCATTTCCGGCTATACTCTCGATGAAGTGCGCGGGCGGGAACCGGGTGAGTTTTTGCATGGGCCAGAAACCGATCCGGCCACGGTGGCCGCAATCAGCCAAGCACTGCGCAACGGTGAGTCGATCAAAGCCGAGATCGTCAATTACACCAAGCAAGGCCGGCCCTATTGGCTCGCCCTCGACATCTCGCCAGTTTACGATGATCAGCACAATCTCACCCACTTTATCGCGATCGAGTCAGACATTACCCATCAAAAAGAGATGGAGCGTATGCTGCGCGCGGCGTTGAAAGAGAGCCGTGACGTGATGAACGCGCTTGATCAATCAGCGATCTTATCGATTGCTGATCCCGAAGGGCGCATCCTCGAAGTGAACGAACGGTTCTGCGCGATCACCGGCTACCGGCCTGATGAATTAATCGGGAAGGATCACCGCATCTTCAAATCGGGCGTGCATCCGCCGGAGTTTTTTGCCGAGATGTGGAACACGATCAAATCCGGCCACATCTGGCGCAACGAGATCTGCAACCGGGCTAAAGATGGCCGCCTCTTCTGGGTCGATACGACCATTGTGCCGTTTATCGGCGAAAACGGCCAGCCCGAACGCTACCTTTCGGTACGTTTTGACATCACCGCGCGCAAGAAGAGCGAGGAAGAGCTACACGCCAGCGAAGCCCGCTATCGCTCGGTGATTACCGCGATGAGCGAGGGGATCGTAGTGATGAATAAGGCTGGCGTGATCGAGACCTGCAACGCTAGCGCCGAACGGATTCTCGGCCTGACCTACGACCAAATAGTGGGCCGCACCAGTTTCGATCCGCGCTGGCAAACGATTCACGAAGACGGCAGCCCCTTCCCCGGTGAAGAGCACCCGATCATGGTTGCGCTCACCACCGGACGTCCGCAGAGCGATGTGATTATGGGTGTACACAAACCAAGCGGCGATCTGACGTGGATCTCGATTAACTCGCAGCCGCTGTGCGATGACCATGGGCAGGTTTACGCCGCCGTCGCCAGTTTCCACGACATCACGGCCCGCCGCTTGGCCGAACAAGAGTTGCGCTTCCAGAAGACGCTACTCGAGTGCCAGACCGAAGCCTCACCCGACGGCGTGCTGGTCGTTTCACCCGAACGGCGTTGCCTTTACGCTAACCGGCGCTTCCGCGAGATGTGGAGTCTTGATGATCTTCCGATCGAACAGACGACTTGCGCGGCTAGTATGGACGCTATGCTGGCCCAAGTCAGCGATCCAGAGCGAGTGCGTAACGAAATCGAGGAACTCTACGCCAACCCGCACCTGACCGGCAAAGCCGAGATTGAGCTGAAAGATGGCCGTACCTTCGAGCGCTACAGCGCGCCGGTGATCAGTGCCGAAGGCGATTACTACGGCAGAGTCTGGTTCTTCCGCGATGTGACCGAACGGCGGGCAGTCGAGCGAATGAAGAACGAGTTTGTGGCGGTTGTCTCGCACGAACTGCGCACGCCGCTGACCTCGATCCGCGGTTCGCTTGGCTTGCTAGCAGGCGGAGTGGCCGGTGAATTGCCGCCCCGCGCCGCGGCGATGATTGACATCGCACTCAAGAATAGCGAGCGGCTGGTGCGGCTGATCAACGACATCCTCGACATCGAGAAGATCGAGTCGGGCAAGATGGTGTTTAAGCTGCAACCGGTCGTCCTCGACGAGCTGGTGCGGCAGGCGATCGAAGCCAACTGCGGCTTCGGCCAGCAATACGATGTCAAGATTGAATTGACCACCACCCTGCCCAATGTGCAGGTGTATGTCGATCCCGACCGGATGACGCAAGTTTTCACCAACCTGATCTCAAACGCGGTGAAATTCTCGCCGGCGGGCGGGAAGGTGGAAGTGGCGATCGGGCGCGAACCGCAAGGGCGGGTGCGGATTACCGTTACCGACCACGGGCCGGGGATTCCGGTCGAGTTCCGCGATCGCATCTTCCAAAAATTTGCGCAGGCCGATTCATCGAACACCCGCCAGCAAGGCGGCACCGGCCTTGGCCTGAGCATCAGCCGGGCGATTGTCGAGCGGCATGGCGGCCAGATTGGCTTCGTCACCGCCACCGGCGTTGGCACGAGCTTCTACGTTGATTTGATTGAATATCGGGCGAACACCACCTCCTTGCCGATGCCGGCAGCACCAAAGGACGCGCCAAGGATCTTGATCTGCGAAGACGATCCCGACATTGCGGCGCTGCTGTCACTGATGTTGCAGCAAGCCGGCTATGCCACCGACGTTGCCTACACCTTAACCGAAGCGCGTGAACTCTTGCAACAACGCGACTACCGGGCAATGACGCTCGATCTCATGTGGCCGAACGAAGACGGCAGCGCCTTTATCCGCGAAGTGCGCGACAAAGCGCGCACGCACAATCTCCCGATCGTGGTGGTATCGGCGCGAGCTGACGAAGAACAAACGATCAGCGGGGAAGGCGTTGATGTGGTAGACTGGTTGCCAAAGCCGATTGATCAACAACGGTTGCTCACCGCGTTGCGCCGGGCAGCGCGCCATGCCGGCGCGAGCCGCCCCCAAGTGCTGCATATCGAGGATGACAGTGATGTGGTTGCCGTCGTGCGGCTGTTATTAGCTGATATTGCCGAGGTACAACAGGCGGCCACCATCGCTGAAGCGCAGCACTTGTTGTGTAACCAAGCGTTTGATCTGGTGATACTCGACCAGAATTTGCCTGACGGCAACGGGATCGATCTCTTGCCGCTGATCGAGCGCCAGCAACCGCCGCTGCAAGTCATTCTCTTCTCGGTACGCGATCGCGACCCGGACATTGCCAATCGCGTCGCCGTCACGCTGGTCAAATCACGCACAACGAATACCGAACTCTTGACTGCCGTGACGCGCTTGCTTGATCAGGCTGCTCCAGCCGCGTCCTCGCCCACATCGCCTAGGTAAGGGAGAACCGCGTATGGCATCACTCCAGAAAATCCTCTTCGTCGAAGACGATCCGGATATTCAAATGGTAGCCCAATTAGCCTTAGAAGCCGTTGGCGGCTACACCGTGCAGATGTGTAGTTCAGGCGCTGAAGCGTTGGCGGTGGCCGAACAATTTGCGCCTGATCTAATCCTGCTCGATGTGATGATGCCGGGGATGGATGGACCAACGACACTGACCGAACTGCGTAAGAAGCCGGCACTGGCACAGACGCCAGTGGTCTTTATGACGGCGCGCGTCCAGCGCCACGAAGTCGAGCAATACTTGGCGCTAGGAGCAGCCGATGTGATCTCGAAGCCCTTTGATCCGATGAGGTTATCAGCGCAAGTGGCTGCAATCTGGATGAAAGCCTATGAAACCCGATCCCGCTGAACAGCTTGAAGCGTTGCGCCGGCGCTACGCCGCGCAGATTAACGCACGGGTCGAGGCAATTGTAGCGGCTTGGCGCCAGCTCGAGCAGAGCCAGTGGGACAAGACGGTTGGGATGGAAACCCGCCAACTTGCTCACAAACTGGCCGGCTCGGCGGCGATGTTCGGTTTTGCCGATTTGGGTGCGGTTGCCCGCGAGATTGATATTGGGTTGAAAGAGTGGCTCGAACATGACCAGCCCCTCGATACCGCCGCGCGCCACGCTTTGGCCCAGCAGATGATGCTGTTGCAGCGGATGGTGAAGGAAGGCAAAGTGACGACCGTCTTGCCGGAGTCGGCAAAGGAAGGGAAGGTGACGACCGTCTTGCCGGAATCGGCATCTGAACCCCCGCCGGCGCCAACCCCCGCCGATCAACCATCGGTGCCTTTACCGCCGCCGGCAACACCATCCCAGCCGCCAGTCATCCCGTTCGTATCATCATCACGGGAACCGAACTGTCGTCCGCATACGATTATCTTGGTGGAAGATGATCAAGAGTTTGCTACCAATTTGAGCGAACAGCTTCGGCTCTTCAACTACGATGTCCATCTCGTCAATGATCTGGAAGGCTTGCCAACGCTGGTGCGCGCGCTCAATCCGGCGGCGATTATGATGGATGTCGTCTTTCCCAGCGGCGATCTCGCCGGCACTGAGGTGATTGCCGCCATTCAGCGCGAGCGCACGGCGCCGGTGCCGGTCATTTATATCTCGCAACGGGATGACTTTACGGCCCGCTTGGCGGCAGTGCGCAGCGGCGGGCATGCCTATTTTACCAAGCCGGTAGACGCTGGCCGGTTGATCGACGCGCTTGATCGCCTGACCGGGGCGGAAGAGAATACGCCGCTGCGGGTGTTGATCGTTGATGATGATCCCGCTTTTGGCCAGCATTGCGTACAGAGTCTGGAATCCGCCGGGATGTACGCGCACGCGATTGCCAACCCGCGCGAGACGCTCGACCAGTTGCAAGCCTTCCAACCCGACCTGATCATTCTCGATATGTACATGCCGATTTGCAGCGGCAAAGAGCTGGCCAGCGTCATTCGCCAACAAGATCGCTACGTGGGCATGCCGATCGTCTTTCTGTCAGCCGAAACCAACCGCAGCCAACAGCAATCGGCTCTCTCGCTAGGGGCTGATGACTTTCTCTCGAAACCTATCACGCCAGAGGATCTGGTCGCCGCAATTTCGGCTCGCGCCAGTAGAGCGCGCTCCATCCAGCGTTTTCTCTTACGCGATGGTCTGACCGGCCTGCTCAACCATCAGGCCGTCGAGGAGGAATTGACCCGTGATTTTGCCCGCGCCGAACGGTTACACCAACCGCTGGCGATTGCGATTATCGATATCGATCATTTCAAGCGCGTGAACGACAGCTATGGCCATGTGGTCGGCGATCAGGTATTGCGCAGCTTTGCCCGGCTCCTGCAACAACGGTTACGGAAGAGCGATCTGATCGGGCGGCACGGCGGCGAAGAGTTTTTAGTCGCTTTACCCAATACGTCCGTCATTGAAGCGCGCACCCTGATTGACAGCATCCGCAACAGCTTTGCCGCCCTCCGCCACTACGGGCCGGCAGGTATGTTCAGTGTCACCTTTAGCGCCGGCATTGCCGGCTATCCGCAGCATCGCAGCCAGATCGGGGCGATGCAGGCCGCTGACACCGCCCTGTACCAAGCGAAACGGGCCGGTCGTAACCGGGTGGTGGTTGACACGACCAGCAGTGAAGCCCCTTCGGCACTCACAATCCCTGCAACCGTACCCTCGACGGCCAGCCAGCAATTCAATTGGCGTGCGCTGATCATCAGCGCTAATGGCATTCAGCGCCGGTTGCTGCGCCAAGCACTGACCGAACACAACATTATGTACGATGTGATCGACACTGTTGAACATGCGCTTACATATACATCAACCATTCCACCCAACCTGATTCTGGTCGATATGACGCAGATCGAAGGGGTGCGAACCCCGCACCTGATGTCGCTGCGCGATTATTTTCCTGCGGCGCGGGTCGTGACGATTGCGCCAGCGGCGGCTGAACCGCGCGCTGCTGCCACGATCGCCTTCGGAGCCGATGACTATCTTTTGCTCCCGCTAGCGGCGGGGGCTTTGCCAGCCCTGCTCGATCGCCTGTGTACATCCGAGAGGAGTCATTCATGAAACTGCCAACACTGCTCATCGTTGATGACGACGATGCTGTCGCCGAGATGCTTGAGGTGATGTTGCGCAATGCCGGCTACGAGGTGCGGCGGGCAGTTAGCGGCGAAGAGGCATTGCAGCAGATTTACAAAGCCCCGCCTGATGCCCTCATCTGCGATGTGCTGCTACCCGGCATTGATGGCTATACCCTCTGCAAGCGCGTGCGCCAGCATCCGTTGACCAAAACGCTGCCGATCTTAATGTTGACGGCGCAGGGCGACATTAGCGCCAAGATCGCTGGCTTTGAAGCAGGAGCGAATGATTATCTCGCCAAGCCGTTTGAGCCGCCAGAGCTGGTCTACCGGGTGAAAAACTTGCTCGCCCGCGCGGCCAGCGAAGCGCCAAGCGCACCGTTGCGACGGGGCAAGATTATTGCCGTATTTGGCGCGAAAGGCGGCGTCGGCAAAACCACCATGGCGGTATCGCTGGCGCTCGCCATTCGCTTGCGCACCCGGCAGCGCGTGATTATTGTCGATGCCGATCTCACCTTCGGCGACATTGCCGTTCATCTCAATATTGCGCCAACCCGCAGCATTGTTGACATTGTGCGCAGCGGCGATGAGATTGAGCGTGAAATGGTTAATCAGGTGCTGCTGCCTCATCCTTCCGGCTTGCAGGCCCTGCTGGCGCCACCTCGCCCCGAAGAGGCGGAATTGGTGAGTCCCGATCACATCACCCGGATTCTTGATTTGCTGGCCGTCAGCGCCGATTATGTCGTCGTTGATTGCCAAACGAGCTATGACGATCGCACATTGTCGGTGTTTGATCGGGCCGATCACGTCTTGCTGGTGATTACGCCCGAAATTGGCCCGCTCAAGAACACGAGCCTGTTCCTGAACTTGGCAAACCAGTTAGGCATCAACCCTAACGCGATCAGCATTGTTTTGAACCGGGCCAATTCAGGCGTCGGGATCGGCGTCAGCGAAATCGAGCGCGTCTTGCGGCGCAAGATCAACTTCCACGTTATCAGCGGCGGCCAACCGGTCGTGACATCTGTCAATCGGGGAATGCCGCTGATCCTCGAACAGCCGAAACATCCTTTTGTGCAGCAAATGTTGTACATTGGCGACCAGTTAGTGAAGCAGTTGGGAGGCGCACCAGCGCCGCAAGCAACCGTGCCGGCGGCGGGATAAAAACGCAACCATACTATGGAGTGCGGTAGTTGAACTACCATACTCTAGATGCGCCATCGCTTACGGAGTCGTTGTAGGCGGCGCTTCGGTTGGTACTTCCACCGGTGCTTCGGTGGGCGCCGCAGTGGGCACTTCCGTGGGCGCCGCAGTGGGCGCTTCGGTGGGCGCTTCGGTGGGCGCTTCGGTGGGTGGTAGGTCTGGCGTGGCAGAGGGCAGCTCTACCGGTGGCAATTCCGGTAATGGCGTTGGGGTGGCCGTGAAAAACACCGGCGGCGGTGGGATAATAATCGGAATCGTCGGCGTGTTCGTCACTGGGATCAACTCGTAAGGCGTCGCTGTCGGCGACGGGATCAACGTCGCGGTTGGTGAAGCAAGCACCGTGGGCGACAACGTTACCGTAGGCGAGGGGGATTCGGTAACAGTCAGTGAAGGCATCGTCATAGTCGCCGTCGGCGGCGGCGCTACCGTGGGGCCGGTCGTAGCCGGAGCCGCAGTTGGATTGAGCATGGCGCCAACAAAGGCGATGCCACCCAACGCATACCCGAACAAGACCAACAGTAACACCGCCAATAACACACCGTAGATGACGCGATCGCGCGGCGTTAGGCCGGCAAGCCATACCCGTAGACCGCTTGCAGGTGACGCTGCGACCGGCGCTAGCGCCGCCGGTGCTGTCCCGGACGGCGCAGTCGCTGTTAGCGGGGTGGACGTTGTAGGTAATGGCATCCCCATGTATAATGGGCAACGTACATGGGACGCCGACAAGCAATAGCGAACTTGATAGTCAGGTTCAATGTGAGGAATCTCTTGCGCCTGCCCGGCCGCATAGCAGCGATGCTCCGGCGTCGGCGACGCAAACCGGATCGCTTGATTCTGTTTTAGTCCAAGGTACGGGCAGTGTCCTGACGGTTCCACCATAACGGCGACGCTCCTGATAACTGGGTCGCTGCCAATTATACGATCTAGCTGCGAGCATCGTCAAAACGTAAAAATATGCGGATTCTGATCCTCTCTGATATTCATTCCAACATCGTTGCACTTGAAGCAGTGCTAGCCGATGCCGGTTCGTTTGATGCGTTGTGGTGCCTTGGCGACACGATCGGCTACGGGCCGGCGCCGAATGAGTGCATTGAATTGATGCAGCAACACGCCACGGTTATCTTAACCGGCAACCACGATTTGGCCTGTCTGGGCAAAATCAGTCTCAACGACTTTAACCCCGATGCCCGGCGGGCTAATCTCTGGAACGGCGCTCAACTCAAACCGGCGAACCGAGAATGGATGTTGCCGCTCCAACCAACCCATACGGTTGACAATCGTTACCATCTTACGCACGGCAGCCCGCGCGAACCGATCTGGGAATACCTGCTCATGCCATCGCAGGCGCTCGCCAACCTCGAATGGTTTCACGAACCGGTCTGTTTCATTGGGCATTCGCACGTCCAGTTTGCCTTTCGCTGCCCCAACGACGAAGACCGGTGCGAGCGGATTATGCCGGAAGGAAACAGCCAAATCACGCTCACCAGCGATGCGCGCTACTTCATCAACCCCGGCAGCGTCGGCCAGCCGCGCGATCACGATCCACGCGCCGCCTACGCTATGTTCGATACCGACAAGCAGATCCTGACGTTTAAGCGGGTAGCTTACGATGTGCAACGCACCCAAGAACAGATGCGCAGCTATGGCTTGCCGGCGGCGCTGATCTATCGCCTCAGCGCAGGGATGTAATGCGTATGTCACTCGAACAACTCTACCGCCAACGATTCGCCGGTTCGGCTGTCTTGGCCGAACGCGCCTTGCAACGCTTTCCCGGCGGCGCGACCCACGACGGTCGCTACGCCGATCCCTTCCCTCTCTTCATGGAACGCGCCAACGGGCCGTATAAGTGGGATGTGGATGACAATCGGATGATCGACTATTGGTGCGGCCATGGCGCACTGTTGCTCGGCCACGGCCACCCAGCGATTGTCGAGGCGATCGAACGGCAAGCGCCGGTGTCAACCCATCTTGGCGCTAGCCACCGGCTGGAGCTCGAATGGGCCGATCTGATCGCTGAACTGATACCGGGAGCTGAGCGCATCCGATTTACCGCTTCGGGCAGCGAAGCAACCACGCTGGCGCTGCGCCTTGCCCGCGCTATTACCGGCAAGACGACACTGATCCGGTTTGCCGGCCACTTTCACGGTTGGCACGACGCGCTGGCCCCCGGCGCCGACCCCGATGATCCAAATCGCGGCGTGTTGCCAGAGACGTTGGCAAGCTTGATTATTTTGCCAACGGATCTTGAGCAGGTGGAAGCAACACTAGCCTCGCGCCATGATGTGGCGGCAGTGATCCTCGAACCAACCGGCGCGTCGTACGGCTCTATCCCGTTGCCCGCCGATTTCCTGCCCGGCCTGCGCGAGCTTACCCATCGCTACGGCATCTTGCTCATCGCCGACGAAATCGTCACCGGCTTTCGCGTCGCTCCCGGTGGGGCCTGCGCACGGGCCGGCATCACCCCCGATCTGGTCTGTCTGGCTAAGATTGTGGCTGGCGGCTTGCCCGGCGGCGCGCTCGCCGGCAGGGCCGAGCTGCTCGAC
>NZ_DAOTWH010000348.1:0-5720 GCF_034435895.1 Chloroflexus sp. | reverse complement strand
CCGTGGCCGTCCGCAACCCGAAGAACGCGAGCGCGAGCGCGATAGCGCTCTGCGCCGTCCGCAAACGCCGCCGCCGGCGCGCCCAGTCGTGCGTCCGCGCGGCCCAGTAGCCTTGCCGCCGGTGATGACAGTGCGTGAGTTATCGGAAGCGACCGGGATTGGCGCCGCTGATATTTTGAAGGCGATGCTGAAGGCCGGGATGATCGCGAATATCAATCAGCAGATCGACTATGAGACGGCAGCGTTGATTATTAGCGATTTTGGCATTGAGACGGCCGAGATTGTGCCCGAACAGATGGCGGGCATTGTCGAAGATATTAAAGAGGTGTTGAAAGCCCAACCGCCGTCGGAGATGCGCCCGCGCCCGCCGGTGGTGACGATTATGGGCCACGTTGACCACGGTAAGACAAAGCTGCTCGATGCGATCCGTTCGACCCGTGTGGCCGAAGGCGAGGCCGGCGGGATTACCCAGCATATCGGTGCGTATCAGGTCGAGGTCAACCATCGCAAGATTACCTTCCTCGATACGCCCGGCCACGAGGCGTTTACTGCGATGCGCGCCCGCGGCGCTCAAGTGACCGATATTGTGGTGCTGGTGGTGGCTGCCGACGATGGCGTGAAGCCGCAGACCGAGGAGGCGATCGCTCACGTCAAGGCCGCTGGCGTGCCGATGATTGTGGCGATTAATAAGATCGATCTGCCGACGGCGAACCCTGACCGGATTAAGCAGCAGTTGGCGGCGATTGATGTGATTGTTGAGGAATACGGCGGCAATGTGCCGTGCGTGCATGTTTCGGCCCGCCAGAAGCTGAATATCGATGGCTTGTTGGAGATGATCTTGCTGGTGGCCGATCTAGAAGATCTGCGCGCGAACCCCAATGCGCCGGCAGTGGGGACGATTATCGAGGCGAAGCTCGATAAGAGCCGCGGCCCGGTGGCGACGGTGTTGATCCAGAATGGTACGCTCCACCTTGAAGATAACGTGCTGGTGGGCAGCGTCGCCGGCAAGATTAAGTCGATGTTTAGCGATAGCGGTAAGCGCTTGCGCCACGCCGAACCCTCGACGCCGGTCGAGATTGTCGGTCTGGAAGGGGTGCCGCAAGCTGGCGATATCTTGCAGGTGATGGACGATCTGGTGGTGGCGCGTGAAATCGCTTTGCAGCGCCAGCGCCAGCAGCGCGCTGAGGCGATGGCGTCTAGCGCGCGCGGTACCAGCCTCGAAGAGCTGTTTGGCAAGGTGAAGCAGGGTCAGGTCAAGGAGCTGAACCTGATCTTGAAGGCCGATGTGCAAGGTTCGCTCGATGCAATCGCGCACTTGATCGAGCAACTAAACCAGTCGCAGAGCGAAGTGCAGACGCGCATCATCTACCGCGGCGTGGGGGCAATTACCGAGGGTGATGTTAACCTTGCCTTGGCTAGCCACGCGATTATCATCGGCTTTAATGCCCGGCCTGACCCGGCGGCTCGTCGCCACGCCGAGCAGCACGGGATTGATATTCGCTTCTATAATATCATCTACCAACTGCAAGATGATTTGAAGAAGGCGATGGCCGGTATGCTCGCGCCGACCTTCAAAGAGGTGGTCGAGGGCTATGCCGAGGTACGCACGACCTTCCGTTTGCCGACCCGTGAGATTGTCGCCGGCGTCTATGTCACCGACGGCAAGATTACCCGCACCGGCCAGAATGTGCGGGTGTTGCGCCGTGGCGTGGTGATCCACGACGGCAAGATTTCGTCGCTCAAGCGCTTTAAGGATGATGTGCGCGAGGTGACTGCCGGCTACGAGTGCGGTTTGATCGTCGAAGGGTTTAACGATATCGAAGCCGGTGACGCGCTTGAGTTCTATCGCCAAGAACAGGTCGCAGCAACGCTGTAGGGGCATCGCGCTGCTATGCCCCCCATGAGGCATAGCAGCACTATACCTATACCCGTCCCCTAGAAAGCGGTTTGGCTATGTCAAAACAACGGTTGCAACAAGTCGCCGATACGATGCAACGCATCCTCGGCGAGGTAATCCAGAAAGAATTAAAAGATCCACGGGTTGGTTTTGCCACGGTGACTCGTGTTGAGGTGAGCGCCGATTTGCAGCGTGCGAAAGTGTACATTTCGGTGATGGGTACGCCGGAAGAGCGTGCAGCGACCATGACCGCTCTCAACCATGCCCGTGGCTTTTTGCGCAAGCGCTTGGCCGATGAGATGGGTTATATGCGCTTTATTCCCGAATTGCGCCTTGTCCAAGATACATCGCTTGATTACAGCATGCACCTTGAGCAGGTGTTCCGCGAAATTCAGCACGAGCGGTTAGTCAATCCGCCGAAACTTGATGATGAGCAGTGATGCCGTTCCGTTCGATCCGTACTATAAGAAGCGGATTGCCTATACCCTGCGCGGCCAGCAGTTTGCCTTCGATGTTGGCCATACCATTTTTTCGTCGTTCCAAGTCGATGAAGGAACCGACCTGCTTTTGCGCCTGATCGAACCGGCACAACCCGACCCGCAACGCATCCTCGACCTTGGCTGCGGCTGCGGGGTGCTCGGGATCTGCCTTGCCCGCCGCTTTCCCCATGCCGAGGTGACGCTGGTTGATAAAGATCTGCTGGCGGTGCGCTATGCGCGTCACAATGCCGAACTCAATGCGACGCCGAATGTGCGCGTGTTGGGGAGTGTGGGCCTGAGCGATGCGCCTCCCGGCCCCTACGATTTGATCGTCTCGAACATTCCGGCTAAAATCGGCGACTACGCGATCGAACACGAATTTGTGTTGGCGCCGCTCCGCCAGTTGCGCCCCGGCGGCGAGTATTGGTTTGTGGTGGTGAGCGGCTTGAACCATCTCATTCCGCGGCTGGGGCCGCACCACAATCTGCGCCTGAAAGAGATCAAGAAGCGCGCCGGCCATTCGGTCTACCGGATTGTGGCGCCGGCGTCTACGACCGGAGGGTTATGATCTACGCTGATCCACAACAGGCCGCCGGCCCGATCCGCGATGCGCTGGCGCAAGCGCAGCGCATCTTGTTGCTGAGCCACGTGAATCCTGATGGTGACGCGATCGGGTCGTTGCTGGGCACGATGCATGTCTTGCGCGCGTTGGGTAAGGAGACTATCGCTTTAGCGTCGTCGCCGCTCGACTATTGCGCCGTGTTGCCCGGTTATGATGCGCTGCGCGTCTATCGATCAGGCGAGGCCCTACCTGAGTGCGACGTGATCTGGATGGTTGATGTCGCCGATCTTTCACGGGCCGGCGCGATCTACGATGAGCACAAAGCTGCCTTGCTGTCCCGCCCGCTGATTATTATTGATCATCACGCCACCAACAACGGCGGTGGTACGGTGAGCTTGATCCGCTCACATGAACCGTCGTGCGCCGAGGTGCTGGTTGATCTGTTTGCTGCGCTCGACTGGCCGCTCTCGCCTGACGCGGCGACCTGCCTGTTTTTGGGCACGATGACCGATACTCAGAGTTTTCAGACCCCCAATGTGAATCCGGCGACGCTGCGCCGGGCCGCAGCGTTGCTCGAGGCCGGCGCCGATAAGCAGCGGGTGATTGATGCGGTCTTTTTCTCGATCCCGCCGGCGACACTGCGCTTGACCGGTATGGCGATGGCCCATTTGCAGCAGGAAGATGGCATCTTCTGGACGGTGGTGACGCAGGAGATGTTGCGCGCTGCTGGCGCTGATGAGCAGGCGACTGATGATACGGTGGGCCGCTTGCAGCGGGTGGCTGGCATGCGTGCGTGTGTCCTCTTCCGGGAACAGCCTGATGGCACGGTCAAGATTAGTTTGCGTTCGGTACCCGGCGTTGACGTAGCCGCAGTGGCGCGGATGTGGGGTGGCGGCGGCCACCGGCAGGCGGCGGGGGCGACGCTGAAGATGAGTCTCGAGGCGGCAGTGGCGGCGGTGTTGCCGGCCTTGCGGCAGGCGGTGGAGCGGTAGCGGCATGGCTGAGTTGGTTGGGTTTGTGGTGATCGATAAGCCGGCTGGCCTGACCTCGCACGATGTGGTAGCACGGGTGCGCCGGTTGGTGGGGCGGGCCGTGAAGGTTGGTCATGCCGGTACGCTCGATCCGGCGGCGACCGGGGTGTTGCCGGTGGCGTTGGGCAGTGCAACCCGCTTGATTGATCAACTGGTTGATGCGCGCAAAGGCTATGTGGGAGTGGTACGGCTCGGCGTGCAGACCACCACCGACGATGCCGAAGGTGAGCCGCTAGCGACGCAACCGGTGCCGGTATTGACCGAGGCTGAGATCGCGGCGGTGCTTGACCGGTTTCAGGGCAAGATTCTGCAACAGCCGCCAGCGTTTTCCGCGCTCCATATTGACGGCCAACGCGCCTACACGCTGGCGCGCGCCGGCAATGAAGTGACCCTTGCGCCGCGATTAGTGCAGATTGACCGGCTTGAATTGCTGGCGTGGACGCCGCCCGATCTGACGATTGCAGTTGCATGCGGCAAAGGCGTCTACATTCGCGCGCTGGCTCGCGATATTGGCGTCGCCTTGGGGTGTGGCGCGCATCTGGCTGCGCTGCAACGCACCTTCGTCGGCCCATTCCGGCTGGAACAGGCTGTACCGCTCGCTGCGTTAACCGACCGTTCCGTGCTTATGCAGCACCTCTTGCTACCGGAAACCGCCCTGCTCGACTGGCCGATCCTACAGCTCGATGACGCCGATACCCGTCGGGTGCGGCACGGCATGGCCATTTCCGCCGGTGCGACCGATGTTGACCGTGCCCGCGCTCACGACCCCGCCGGCAGGCTGATCGCGCTGCTTCAGCGCGACGGCGCCCGTTGGCAGCCGGTGAAGGTGTTTCATAGGGAATAGGGAGTAGGGGTTGGGGAGTAGCGGTAGTTTCTCGGTGGTAATTCAGCATAGCGCAACTATGGCGTGCGGCAGTGCAACTGCCGCATTTCTGTTATCATCAATAAGCATATTGAATATTCTTGAAACGTAACTCAACCCATGCACGAAACTCTCCGCCTCTACTACGACAACTCATACCTCACCGAATTTACCGCGCAGGTGATCGCGGTCGCCGAACGCGATGGCCAGCCGGCGCTGGCGCTCGATCGCAGCACCTTCTACCCGGAAGGCGGCGGCCAGCCGGCTGACCGCGGCTGGTTACACGACGTTGCTGCCGATCGCCGCTGGGAAGTGCGCGATGTGCAGAGCGATAACGGCGTGGTCTGGCATCTGCTGGCGGCGAGCGAAGAGCTGCCGGCGCTCGGCGCGATCGTCACCGGCCAGATCGACTGGCAACGCCGGTTTGATCACATGCAGCAGCATTGCGGCCAGCACATCTTAACCGCCGCCTTTATTACCACCTGCAACGCGCCGACGGTCTCCTTCCACCTCAGCGAGCGCAGTGTTACCATCGATCTGGCCGTGGATGAATTGCGCGAAACGCAAGCCCGTGCCGCCGAGTCGTGGGCGAATGCGGCGGTTTGGCAGAACCTGCCGGTGCATACCCGGTTTGTCACCCCAACCGATCTCGCTAGTATCCCATTGCGCAAGCCGCCGGCGGTGAGCCGTGCGGTGCGGGTGGTCAGCATCGGTGACATTGACCATGCAGCGTGTGGCGGCACTCACCCGGCCCGCAGCGGCGAAGTTGGCGCGATTGCAGTGCTGGGGTGGTCACGGCAACGCGGCATGATCCGGGTGGAGTTTGCCTGCGGCGGGCGCGTTGTTGCCGCCCTGCGCGAGCGTGATGCTGCTGCCCGCGCGGCAGCGG
>NZ_DAOTWH010000347.1:0-11535 GCF_034435895.1 Chloroflexus sp. | reverse complement strand
GGCGGGCGGGTTTGCGCCCGCCGTCCCGCCAATTGCTGAGGCCCGTTTTCCGGTAGGTTGCCAGTTGGTCAGCCGTTCCCGCGCAGGCATGGTTGGCTTCCGCAGCAGGGATTTACGGATAGGGCAGAGCAGCGCCCTGCCCTACCGCCCCATAGTTGCAACGATCAGCGCAACCGCCTATTGCTTATAGGCCGCGTCGATCTCGGCCAAGGTCGCATCCAACGTGCGATTGCCGCTCGCCCAGTCGGTCATCCCCTTCCAGAAAGCGGCATTGACCGCTGCCGGCATCGCATCGGAGGCATCGAAGCGGGCCGCTTGCGCAGCAAGGATGGCTTCGGCGACCTGCCGCTCGATCGAGGTCGGATAGACGGTCAGATCCTGATCCTTGTGCGGGAAGACGCCACCGCCGAGACGAGCCCACGGCGTCGCCGAGGCGCCGGTCGCCACGAACTCCATAAACTTGCGCACTTCCGGCCGGTCGCGGCCCTTGAGCACCACGAACACATCACCACCCACTTCAAGCGCCGGGGTGACGTTCGGGTCAATCGGCGGCATCACAAACAAACCAACCTTGTTATCGAGGTCAGCCCGCACCGACTCTTGGAAGAAGTTGGTGACGAAGCTGCCTTGCAGGTGCAGCCAGCAGTTCGGCGGGTCGGTGAAGAGGAACGTTGCCGCGTCGCCGAAGTTGGTCAAGACGATCGACTGGCGGCCACCGTAGACATTGCCATCGGTGAACCAGACCTCGCCCAAAATCTCGAAGGCGCGCTTGACTTCGGGCGAGCTAAAGGCTACTTCGCCGGCAATCCAGCGATCGTAGACCGCGGTGGTCTGCGTGCGCAGCATGATATTCTCGATCCAGTCGGTGCCCTTCCAACCGGTCGCCGCGCCCGACTCGATCCCTTCGCACCACGGCGTATGGCCGTTGGCCTTCATCTGCTCGGTCAACGCCTTGAGCTCGTCCCACGTCGTGGGAACCTTGTAGCCAGCCGCCTCAAAGGCCGGCTTGTTGTACCAGATAAAGCCCTTGGCATTGACGCGGTGGAAGACGCCATAGGGAGTCCCGCCAAACGTACCCAGCTCCTTCCAGAACGGCGCATAGTTCTTGTCAATTAAGGACAACACTTCCGGCCACAGTGGCACCAGATTGCCCTCGGCGGCCAAGCGGGCCGCACCACCCGGCTGCGGGAAGCCAGCGATATCCGGCGGATCACCTGCCTGCACGCGCACGACAATCTGGGTATCGAAGTCATTGACGCCGGTGTAGACGACATCAATATCGGGATTCGCCGCCTCGAAGACCTTGATCACCTCTTCAAAGGCATCGGCTTCGCCACCGCCAAACGCGCCGAGGATCGTCACTCGCTTTTTCTCACCACCGGTTTGACCAGTCGAGCCGCTAGGTTGGGGCGAACCGCCACCACCGCCGCAGGCGGCCAGCACAAAGCTCACCGCAACCATCAACGAAATAAACAGGGCCAGTCGCGAACGCGGCATCGTTCTCACTCCTTCTGCTGGATGCAAGTCAACTTTGACGATAAGATCACATCGTCTGGCAACGAGGCGTTTTGCTAGCTACGCAATCATCACGTGTCGTTACAAGGCAAGCGGCTCACTAGCAAACGATGCTTGCCCAGAGACGCTCCGTGCTAGCAATGACCGAATCATGCGCGGCCTACCCTCCTCTTCGTTGCCAAGCTACGCCATAGCTATTCTGCCAACCCCACCTCCTTTCCATCAGCGCAAGCGTTGCCGTTCAACGGCAAACAACCAACTAGATCGACTCCCGTTCGATCAACGGGCAGGGAAGATAATGCTGAACAGGCGGCAGACTCTCGCCGGTGGGCAACGTCTGCAACAATTCAACCGCGCGGCGGCCCATCTCGTAATGGGGCAGCTCAACGGTGGTCAGCGGCGGGTAGAGCTGCGCAGCGATCAATTCGAGGTTATCGAACCCGATCACGGCCACATCGTGCGGGATACGCAAGCCGAGCCGCTTGATGGCATCGTAGGCCCCCATCGCCATCTTGTCGTTAAAACAAAAGATCGCCGTCGGGCGATCGTCGCGCTTAAGCAGAGCGAGAGCGGCGGCAAAGGCATCGTGGGCATTGGAATGGCAACTGCGCACCAAGGCCGGGTCAAACGGCAAGCCATAAGCGGCTAGCGCCTGCCGGTAGCCTTCGAGACGGCCAAACAGGGCCGACATCGGAATGATCTCGTTAATGAACGCGATCCGGCGATGGCCGCGCCGAATCAGCGCCTCAGTCGCGGTATAGCCACCTTGCACCTCATCGGGAATAATGGCCGGCAGCGACCGGTCGGCGACAAAGCAATTGACCAGCACCACCGGCGCCTGCGTCAATTCCGGCGGCGGTATCACTTCGTGATGGTACATTGCCGCATACATCAATCCCTCCACCCGCCGTTCCAACATAAATTGCAGCGCCGTCTGCTCGATATCACGCTGGCCACTGGTATTGACCACCAACAACATCTGCTGCCCTGCCCACGCCGCCTCTTGTGCGCCAAGAATGATGCGCACGGCGTAAGGCGACGTCACCACCTCATCGGAGATTAAGCCCAACGTGTGCGAGTGGCGGGTGCGCAAACTGCGCGCCATAGCGTTAGGCCGCCAGCCAAGGGCATGAATCGCGGCCCAGACCCGATCGCGCGTCTCTTGGCTGATGGCGGCGCTGGTGACGTTATTGACCACAAACGAGACCGTGGTCTGCGACACGCCAGCCAGCCGGGCGACGTCGTACATTGACGGCGGGCGGTTACGTTTTGAGCGAGATTGGTCGTCCATTGACCGTATCGATTGACTTTGGTAAAACGAATTACTAATTCAATTTATAAGTTAACACGGATTTAATCACCTGTCAAGAGGGTGCAGCAGCTTACCGGTATAATATCAGACTTGTCAATAGTTGCGAGGGGTTATGAGGGAGAGGGGAACGGCAACCGGTGGGGTATCGTAGGGGCACAGCGGCGCTGTGCCCCTACACTCCGCCGGCCCGGATCAAACCGGCCAAATTATTGCGCCCCTGATCGGCCAACAAGGTCGCTTGGGCAATAAACAACTGCGCGGTGGTCACCGCATCGTTGAGCGCGTTGTGCTGGGCATAGATCGGCAACCCCAGCGCGTTCACCAACCCGCGCAACTCGATGGCCGGCGCCGGCATATCGCGTGACTGCTCACCGAGCCATTGGGCATTGAGGTGCAAGGTCATCGCCAAACGGGCTGTATCGAGGATAGGCCGGCGCAAGCGCCCGCCAAACGGTTTGAGCGCCGCGTTGATGAAACGCACATCGATTTCGGCCACATGTACCACCAGCACTCTTCCGGCAATCCGCTGCAACAGCCCGGCAAGCACCACTTCCGGCGGCGGCGCATCGCGCAACTCTTCCGGGGTGAGGTGATGGACGCGAATGCTCTCAACGCTCGGCTCACGGCCGGGTGGTGGGCGAATAAGTGAAGACCACGTCTGCTTCAGCAAGACGCGCCCATTCTCAACATTGACGGCGCCAATTGCGATCAGCGCATCGTGGCGTGGATCGAGGCCAGTGGTTTCGACATCGATCACCGTGTACGGCACTTCCCGCCACGGCAAGCGCCGGTCAGGCTCAGGGAAGGCTTCGTAGGCCCGCACAAAATCGGCGGGAGGCGTGCGCTGAAAAAGGCGTGACCAAAACGAAAGCATAGTCTCTCCCGTGCCAGCGTCACGCCAACCGATCGGTCTGGAACATGAGCGCCACCCCGCGCTGCACCGAGGCAATCGCCTGCAATGACTCTTTGATCGCGCGCCGTTCGCGCGGGCCAAGCTGGTGGAAATTGACGAGATTGTCAGGCGGCAGCCCCAGCGCAATTTGCTGTTGCTGATGTTGCAAGCGCAGGGTCGAGAGCAGCTCAAACGCGCTAATCAGATTATCAGCGTCTTCGCGGCTCAACACCCCGGCAGCCATCGCCGCGCGCAAGCGCGCGATGGTATTGGTCTCGTTACTGCGGGCTTCCAGCCCAAACAGACGGGCAATATCGACCACCATCGCCGTGCCGCGCAGCTTCAGATCGAGCAGATCGCGCTGTTCGCCGCGCCGTTCGAGCGCGACTTGGCGGAAGAAGGTCAGCGGCGCGAGTTGGCGGAGAGCGGCGCGGGCAAGGCGGGCCATAAAGATGCGATGCTCGGCGGCATGCTGGGTAATCGTGCGAAAGATCGGCTCAGCCGGCAAAGCGCCGTAGACTTGGCGGTAATCGAAAAAGATCGCCGTGCGCAGCAACGACTCCTCATCGGGCACTTCGATCCAGCGCCGGAAGTAACGTTGCCAGACCGACAGCGGCTGGCGCCATTCGGGATTGGAGGCCATCACATTACCGGGGCAACGGGGGAAACCGCATTCAACCAGCCAACCAACCACCAATTCGGCCAACTGTTCAAAATAGCGCACTGCTTCCGGCGAGGCTTCATCATCATACACCAGCGCATTGTCTTGATCGGTGCGCAGGGTCTGTTCATAGCGCCCTTCCGAACCGAGCACCAACCATGCGTAAGGCACGGGGGGCGGCCCCAATTCGGCTTCGGCATCGTGCAGCAACCGTTGCAACAAGGCATCGTGGGCCACCGCCACCACACGACCAATATCGCTAACGCGCGCCCCGGCAGCCATCAGGGTATTGACCGCATCGGCCACTTGATCGGTATAGCGGCGCAGATCGGCCAGTGACGTCGCCCGCTGCAACAGGCGCGGCAAAAAGAGCGGGCTATTGCTTTGGCGGCGCAAAATATCGGTATGGGTAACCAAGCCGATCACGCGATCGTGATCAACCAACGGCAAATGGTGAATGCCGCGTTCGAGCATCAGCAACAACCCCTCGAAGGCCAGCGCATCAGCCGAAATAGACGTCGCCGGCGCGCTCATCACCTGCCTCACCAGCGTCGTATCGGGCAAACCTTCGGCGAGCACCCGATTACGCAGATCGCGGTCGGTAATAATGCCGGGCGGGTGCTGATCAACAATCAGCGACGAAATCCGCTCGGCGCGCATCAAGCGCGCGGCATCCCCCACCGTGGCATCGGCGCTGATAAACACCGGCGGACGGGCGATCAAATCGCGCAGGCGGGTTTGGAACAGGGCCGGGTTCGAATCGGCTTGGCGGGACTGGATCGCATACCCCAGCCGTTCGATCACCGAAGCGGCAAAAAACGCGGCGAACTGCGGCTGTTCGGCGCGCAGCCGATGAAAAATCGCCGCCGGCAACAAATAGAGCAGGGTATCAGTATGGGCGCGCACCGTCACCAGCGGCGGCTGGCCGCGGATGAGGGATGGATGGCCGAAAGCTTCGCCGGGGCCAAGGGTATCGACCACCTGATCACCACTACGGAGCAGGTCGACCAAACCCTTGCAGACAATGTACAGAAACTGAGCTGGCTCGCCGCCACGGGTGAGGATCGTCTGGCCAGCGCGGACAAACTCAATCTGCAACTCACTGGCAATTTGGTGAACAACATGATCGGGCAGGCGATCGAAGGGGGGGTAAGAGCGCAAAAAGCGGGCGATCTCGTCCATACCGGCATTGCTCATTGATACAATGCGAGGCATCTCCGGAGCGGAGATGCCTCGCCAGCGACGACGGAACTACACAGGAGGCTACCGGCGTTCAATCAAGAGACGAATAGCGGTGCGTTCCTCGTCATCGATTGCGACATCGATAAACGACGGAATGCAAACGATATCGATCCCCTCCTCGCTCAGATAGGTGCGGGCAATAGCGACGGCCTTAATTGCCTGATTGGTCGCGCCAGCGCCAATCGACTGCACTTCAGCCGAACCATTCTCGCGCATAACACCGGCAATCGCGCCGGCAACGGCACTCGGCCGCGAGCGGGTCGAGACCTTAAGGACCTCGGCACTGCGCTGCTGACGAGCGGGGGCGGCGTTGCCATCGCCGATAGCCCGCTCTAGCGGCTGGGCGTTGCTCATAGCTTCCTCCTGTTGGTGACGGGTAGATAGACGGCTCGCATCATCGGGCGGAGTTGCCAGGCTCATACCGGCGCAGCCTCCTCGTGTAAAAGAACCCTGATAGCCGACAACCGATGCGTATGGCAATTGTACCACACAGCATCGTGGTTCGCCTACCAAATGGCGAGCAATTTTGCGCCATTTGGCCTATGGACTACCGCGCATAATCCACTACGCGGGTTTCGCGAATAATCGTGACTTTGATCTGGCCCGGATACTGTAAACTCTCTTCAATCTTCTTAGCCACATTTCGCGCCAAATGGACACTAGCCAGATCATCGATCTGATCAGGTTGGACCATCACGCGCACCTCACGGCCGGCCTGCACAGCAAACGCGCGTTGCACGCCGGGGAACGAGGTAGCAACCGTCTCTAGCGCTTCGAGGCGCTTAATATACAGATCAAGCGTCTCACGCCGGGCGCCGGGGCGCGCGCCCGAAATGGCATCAGCCGCGATCACCAAAAAGGCTTCGACGGTTTGCGGTTCTTCATCGTAGTGATGCGCGGCAATTGCGTGGACAATCGCCGGCGAACGGCCCAACCGGCGAGCAATTTCAGCACCGATCAGCGCGTGGGGGCCTTGCACCTCGTGATCGACCGCCTTGCCAATATCGTGCAAGAGCGCAGCCGTTTTGGCAATATTCACATTAGCCCCTAATTCAGCCGCCATATGCGCGGCCAACAGCGCGCATTCCAATGAATGCTGCAAGACATTTTGGCCATAACTGGTGCGATACTTCAACCGACCCAGTAGCTTGATCAGATCGGGGTGCAATCCTTGCACGTTCGCTTCGTAGGCGACGCGCTCACCCTCTTCGCGCATAATCTGCTCGATCTCAAGCTGCGTTTTGTGAACCACCTCCTCGATCCGTGACGGATGGATACGCCCATCCTTCAATAACTTCAGCAACGCCACCCGCGCCACTTCGCGGCGCACCGGATCGTGGCATGAGAGCGTTACCGCTTCAGGGGTATCATCAACAATAATATCAACCCCAGTGATCTGCTCGAAAGCACGGATATTCCGCCCTTCGCGGCCAATAATGCGCCCTTTCAGCTCTTCGCTGGGCAGATTCACCGTTGAGACGGTCATTTCCGCAACGTAATCGCTCGCGCAGCGTTGAATCGCCAAGCCGATAATCTTGCGAGCAATCTTATCGGCCTCTTCTTTCGTTTGCTGTTCGAGTTCGCGGATGCGGCGAGCGGCGTCTTCGCGCGTTTCGCGTTCAACCTCGGCCAAAATAATCGACCGCGCTTCATCGCGCGACAACTGCGAAATGCGCTCGAGCTCCTGTGCCTGCTGGCGCTTGAGCCGTTCCGCTTCTTGCGCCAGTTGCTCGATTTGGCGCTCGCGTTGCTGGATCAATCGCTCGCGTCGCTCGATTCCTTCGAGTTTGCGATCGATATTTTCCTCTTTCCGTTGCAGCCGCTCTTCTTGCTTTTGCAGACTTTGGCGCGACTCGCGCAACTCGGCCTCGGCCTCGTTGCGCAACCGCAACGCCTCATCTTTAGCTTGCAAGAGAATTTCTTTTTGCTGGGAACGCGCTTCTTCGATCAAGAGCCGCGCCTCAGCAGCTTTGCGTTGCACTAGTGAGCTGACCCCATTGTTCGCCCACCAAATGCCTATGCCGGCGCCGCCGGCCAACCCTGCAAGCAGGGCGACGACGGCCCAGAGTAGCTCTGTCACAGTAGCCTCCTATGCAGTTGTTAATGTGCATGGCGCCGAGAAGATGTCCTCGCCGGCGATATGCGAACAGAATATTGTAACTATGGATCATCAATCCATTAGATAATCCTCATCATACTGATCGATACCCCTGCTGTCAAGACTTTTGCCGCGAGTCAGCGAGTTGAAGAGCGGTATTGCATCTGCTATAATCGGCGAAGGTGCCAGAGCGCGTACCCTTGTTGTTGCGCGCTCGCTGCAAGTTAGACGCCATCCTGAGGAGGATGAAACCGCATGCTTCGTTCATTCTGGCGAGCCACGTTGCTCTTGCTTATTCTTGGCCTGAGTTTGCTTGCACTGGCGACCTGCGCTACCCAACCAACCTTGGGGACGCCGTTGTTCGTGCAGCAATTGACTACGCAACCGGGCAATTATGCCGGACGTGAGGTGACGGTTGACGGGGCATACGTATGGCGACCGGGCGATCCTTCGCTGTCGGTGCTGGCTGTCGGCGTCAGCACGCTTGACAACGGGCTTGATGCGCAGCCGATCGGTGAAGCGATTTGGCTGGAAGGCTTCCCGGTGGAAGTGACCGAGCATCTGCACCGGCCGGGTGACGCGGTGTACGGCTTTGTCCGCGTGCGCGGTCGTTTCGAGGCAAATGGTAACTATGGCCCCGGCGGCGCGTACCGCTTCTTGTTGACCGTCAGCAGCGCCGAGCCGATCGAGCGCATCCGCCGCGTCGAACAGCGCCTCGCCGATCGCCCGCTTGGCCCTGATAAGGTGTCATTCTTTGAATTGTTGCGCAATCCGCAGCAATATCAGGGGCAGCGGGTCACGACGCAAGCGTACTATTTCTGGAATTCGATCATTTATGTGCTGGCCGAGGGGATCTCAACCGAAGAGGACGGATCAAGCCCGCAGCCGGTCGGCGGCGCGATCTGGGTCGAGCAGTTCCCGCCTGATCAGTCGGCGCTGCTGACGGTTGGGCCAAATAACAGCTTCGTGTGGGGGCTGGTGGAAGTGACCGGCACCTTCCAAACCGGCGGCGGTTTTGGGAAAGATGGCGCCTATCAGAGTATCTTTTTCGTCGAATCGGCCCGGCCAGTGCAACCATAAGAACAGTAATCACACAGCGAGGCAAGGGGGGTGTATTACTTCATCGAGCCGATGCGCGAAGATGACATCCCGGCTGTGCAAGTGATCGAACGGCAAAGCCAGATGACGCCATGGTCGGCGCAGATGTACCGGCGCGAGATTCAAAACCGGCAAGCTTGCCGCTATGTGGTCGCCCGCGCCGATACGCATCCGCCCAACGGCGCACCGCCGCAACCTGATTATCCGCTGTTGCTGCGCATGTTGCAACGGCTTGGTCTGATTGCGCCATCGCCAGGCCAACGCGCCCTGATTGTAGGTTATGGCGGCATCTGGCTGAATGAGACGAGCGGCCACATTACCACTATCGCCGTCGCCCCGCCGCACCGCCGGCGCGGCGTCGGCGAGCTGATCCTCAATGCGCTCATTGATGGAGCATACGAACTGAATGCGCAATACCTCTCGCTCGAGGTGCGGGTGAGCAATCTGACCGCCCAGCGCCTTTACCTGAAGTATGGCTTCCGCCCGGTCGGCCAGCGCGCCCATTACTATATCGATAATCAGGAAGACGCGCTGGTGATGTGGACGGATCCGATCACCACCACCAGCTACAAAGAACGGTTGCGCGAGTTGCGCCGCCAGTTATACGAACGCCTGCGCCAGCAGGCTGATCAGGTCGTGGCCGATAACCCCAGCAGCGGCCCCAGCGTCGGGTAGAGCGGGCTTTGGCGCAGGTCGGCGGCGCGGTAGCGACCGCGATAGACGGCATCGGCCAGTTCGCGATGGAGCTGAGCCAGCCGCTCGCGGCCCTGCACCCGATCGCGAAGCGCAGCATGGCGCAAGAGCAACGCCGCTTCATTGCGCGGCGAGAGTTTACCGGCAAAGAGGCGATGCGGCGCGCGTGGCGCCAACCCCATCTCATCGCAACGGGCTAAGATTTCGTGGTCGCGATCTTGCCGGTAGACCGGATTGACCGTTGCTTGATCGCGGTAGATGTCGCGATAGTAGCGTGGCGGATACGAACCAAGCTGGCTGAGCAGGATGTTGATCCGGTGGCGGTGGCGTTCGTTCGGAATGTACAGGTAATCCCAGATGACGAAATCAACCCCGGCTTCGACGCAGGCATGCAATACCCGGCGGAGATTGAGGTTGCTGTCGGTGATGTAGGGCATGATCGGCAAGATCGCCACCCCGACCGGAATACCAGCCCGCTTCAATTCAGCCGCCATCTCAAGGCGTAGTTGCGGCGACGGCGCGCGCCCCTCAAGCCGCACGGCGAGGTGCTGATCAAGGGTCAGTAAGGTTGTTACCACGATAGCCAAGCTCTGCTCGTTGATCTTTTGCAGCAAGGCGCGATCTTCCAACACCAGCGGGCTTTTGGTCATTACCAGACACGGCTGATTATGTTCGGCAAAGAGCTGCAACACCTGCCGGGTAATGCGGTAGGTCTGCTCGGCAGGCTGGTATGGGTCACTGAGCGCGCTGATCGCGATCAGGTCGCCGCGATCAATAGCCGGCAATGCCGCAGCGAGGCGCTGGGGCAAATCAACCGGAATCGCGATCGTCTCGTTGAGCAGTCGTTCGCTATAGACCCAGCTATCGCAATAGGGGCACCCCAACTCGCAGCCGGTATAGATGCTCATCGTGTAGGCCGAGAGGAAGTACTCGTTGATGAGCGGGCGGCGCGCGCTGAGCGGCGGCAGGTTGGGAGCAAGTTCGCGTTGATAGTATGCCATAGGCAGCGCTTACCCATTGGTGCGATTGCGGCGCGCGGCGGCCAGCGCAGCGAGCAGTTCGGTGTGAATGAGACCGTTGGTTGCGACGAGCCGGTCACCGGCGAGGGGACGCCAGACGCCGCCTTGCCAGTCGGTGATGGTAGCGCCGGCTTCGAGCGCGATCAAACCGCCGGCGGCGACATCCCAAGGCTTGAGACCGAGTTCCCAGTGGCCATCGGTGCGGCCAGCAGCGACAGCGCAGAGATCGAGCGCCGCTGAACCGGGCCGGCGAATGTCTTGCACCAGCATCGCTAGATAGGTCATTTCGGCCAGATTGTTATCGGGCTGTTCAAAGCGATCGTAAGGCAAGCCGCTGCTGAGCAGGCTGCGGGCCAGCACCGGCGTTTGCGAGACGCGCAAGCGGCGGCCATTGAGAAACGCGCCGTGGCCGCGTTCGGCGTAGAAGAGTTCATTGCGCATCGGATCGTAGACGACGCCGAGCAGCAATTCGTTGTAGGCGAGCAGGGCGATCGAGACGGCGAAGATGGGCAGGCCATGCAAGAAATTGAGCGTGCCGTCGAGCGGGTCGATCAGCCACGTGTAGGGCGAAGACATGCTGACGCCGCTGCCCTCTTCGGCGATGATGGCATGGTCGGGGTAGCGAGCACGGATGGCGCCGACGATCAGGGCTTCACTAGCCCGATCGACTTCGGTGACGACATCGGCGTGTTGTTTTGGTTCGTAGCTGATATCACGTTCAGCACCGGCGCGGATGAGCGCGCCGGCGCGATAGGCGAGTTCAATGGCGAAATCGAGCATCATAGATGGCAGACCTGTCAATGGTACGGTCGCGAACACCGTCTTCATTGTAATACCAAAATGCAAAGACGGTTAACGCAAAGGCGCAGAGCGATCAAAGGCGTAGAGGGTGGATGGCACCCCCACCCCCGGCCCCTCCCCCACCGGGGGAAGGGAGTAAGGCGGGATTTGCAATTTTAGCGGGGCGAGGCTACAATCGGCCCGCTATGGAACACACCTTGTCAC
>NZ_DAOTWH010000346.1:0-8068 GCF_034435895.1 Chloroflexus sp. | reverse complement strand
CTCGCCACCGCCGGCGGCGCCTGCCCGGTCTGCCGCCACCAGCTCGATCCCGCCGAGACCGAGCACGTCATTGCCTATTACCAGACCGAGCTGACTGCACTGCACGGGCGGATAACGCAGGCCGAAGCCGAGGCCCAAGCTGCCGAGCAAGCGCTGGCCAACCTCCGCGCCGCCATTGCCGCCGGCGAGCGCGATCTCGCCAAACTGCGCCAGCAGGCCGCCGCCGCCGAATCGCTCGAACGCCAATTGGCGCAAGTCGCCGCATGGGAAGCTGAGCAACACGCACTAGCGCAGCAGATCGCCTCACTCACTGAGCGGCTCGCTGCTGGTGAGATTGAACCGGCCATCCAAGCCGAACTGGCGGCGCTGGAAGGGCAACTTGCCGAACTGAGCGATGAAGCCGGTCTACGCCGCGATCTTGCGATGGCGCACGACGAGATCAGCGCGCTCGAACGCCAGTTGCGCGAACAGAGCCGGCTCGAAGGCCAGCTTGAGAGTTGCCGGTGCGAGATGGCCCGCTTGCAAACCGCGCCGGATGATCTGCCCGCTGCCGAGGCAGCCGTAACCGAAATAGAGCGCCAGCTCGCCGAGAACGACTTCGCCCACGAGATTCAGACCGCTGGCCGGCAGGTGGCGGCTGCAATCGAGGCGCTTGGCTACCAGCCGGAATTGCTCGAAGCGGCGCGAGCGACGGCGCGGGCACTGGCCCACTGGGAGAAAGAGGAGCGCGATCTGCTCTTGGCCGAAGAACGCTACGCCAGCGATATCAAGCTGCACGAGCAGGCCCAATCGCTCCGCGATCACGCCGAACGCGAACGGCGCACCGTGCAGAGCGAAGCCGATGCGCTGGCTAGCCAAGTCGCGGCGCTGCCGGCAGTGAAAGCCGAAGTCACCCAATTGGCGCAGCAGCTCAACGACACCGATCGCGCCTTACAAGCCGCCGAGCGTGATCTGGCCGAAAAGCAGGCCTATCTTCGCCAAGCCGAAGCTGCTGCTGCTGAACTAGAGGCATTGCAAGCGCAAGAGCAGCACCTGCGCGAACGCACCGCCCTCTTCGCCGAGCTAGCCGAAGCCTTTGGCAAGAAGGGGGTGCAGGCGATGTTGATCGAAACGGCCATCCCCCAGCTCGAAGACGAAGCCAACCGCCTGCTTGCCCGCTTAACCGACGGCCAGATGCACCTGCGCTTCGAGATGCAGCGCGACACCAAGAAGGGCGATACAGTCGAGACATTGGAAGTAAAAATCTCTGATGCGCTCGGCACACGCGATTATAAGGCTTTCAGCGGCGGCGAAGCGATGCGAGTCAACTTCGCCATCCGGATCGCCCTGTCGCGCCTGCTCGCCCACCGCGCCGGCGCCCGTCTCGAAACGCTGGTGATCGATGAGGGGTTCGGCGCCCTCGACGCCGATGGCCGTGAGCGGATGGTCGAAGCGATCACGGCGATTCAGCGCGACTTCGCCCGGATCATCGTCATCACCCACATCGACGATCTCAAAGATCGCTTCCCAGCGGCGCTCGAAATTCGCAAGACGCCGCTTGGCAGCCGGTGGGAGTTGCGGGCGTGATCGAAGGCGGTGGCATCGCAAGCCGAGCGGCCGGATGGCCCCCACCCCCAACCCCCTCCCCCGCTGAGGGAGGGGGCGATACCCCCGCTCCCCGTATGTCATTGCAAGCCGAGCGGCCGGATGGCCCCCACCCCCAACCCCCCGCTGGGGAAGGGGATTGACCCCACCCCCAGCCCCTCCCCCGCTGGGGGAGGGGAGCCGCATAGCCAAGAAGCGACACAAAAGACACGAAAAACTATTGTATGTATTTTGTGGCTTTTTGTGGCAATGCCAACCTCCCGCCCCGCCTCCGCTGGCGGAGGGTAAATGAATAGCCACGAAAAGACACAAGACACACAAAAAATTGTTGTGTCTTTTGCGTCTTTATTATGGCTATGCTTCTGATCCCTCAACGGTTAACCTCATCACCGCGGCTTTTCGACCAAAATGAAGTAGCTGCCGCAGCGCATCCAGCCGAACAGCCACAGATCAAGCTCCATCAGCAGCGTCACGGCCAGCAGGGCATAGTAGACCGGCCCTTTTTTGCGCAGATAGCCGCGCATGCGCTGGCGCGCGCGGATCTCGCGCGCCGCGCCGGGACTCACTCTTGCCGGAAGATTGGTGGCTGCCTTGCGCCCGCGTACCCGCCCGATGATTGCCTCACCGAGTTTCATGAGCACATGTTCCACAAAGGTCGTAAACAGGCTGTTCCAGAAGACGACCTTCACCGGGCGCAGACCAGCCCGCTCGAAGGCAGCCAGCACGTCTTCCCACGTCTCCAGCGCTTTGATATGGTCAGACTTGCGCAGCTTCTCGCGCTCAAAGTCGTAGACGCCGGCCTTGACAAACAGACGGCCAATATGGCGGCTAATGTCGATCACCGGTTGGATCGGCGAGCGTTCGCGGGTGTTCGAGAAGGCCAGCATACGCCCACCGGGGCGCAGCACGCGGGCCGTTTCGGCCAGATAGGCATCGATCACCGGCAGCGGAAAGTGTTCGAGGATGTCGATCGCGAAAACCTTATCAAAGCTGCCATCGATGAAGGGCAACATGCGCGAATCGGCCTTGGCCAGCGTCACCGTGCGTACCGCTTCGTCGGCAAAGAGCGTCGCCGGGTCAGAACCTACCATCAACCCGACATACTTCGCGTTCCAGACGGCATGCTTGGCGGTGCCGCAGCCGTTATCAAGCACCACATCGCTCTTGCGCCAGCGCATCAAGCGGCGCAGAGTGCGGTCGCGCACGCCGGCGGCCAACAGCGGCGGCGTCAGTTCGCGATAGTCAAGCTCGGCGGCCAACTGCTCTTCGTCGGTGACGTACTTAGAAACGTAATCAAACTCGGCCCCGCGCGGCATCAGGTCGAGATAGCCATCGCCGAAGGGGTAGAGCGTCTGGCAGCGCGGGCAACGCACGCCGCAGGCTTCGACAATGAGCGGACGTACCCGGCAGGTCGGGCATTGCAACAATGGCAAGATGCGTTGGTTGATCATGGCGATGGCGGAATCCAACGCCGGTTGATTTCAGCGGCGAGGATACTATCAAAGAGCAAGAGAAAGAGAGCTTGGACGAGGATGCCGGCTCCCATGCCGCGCCGGTCGGCGCGATCGCCTGCCGCGCGCAGCAGCCACAGACCGGCGCCAATGTAGAGCAGGTCGAGTCCGGTGTTGACCAGCAAGATAGTACGGAACCGCTCGGCAGCGACGTGCGCCACCGATTCGTCGAGATCGCCGGCAACCAAATCTTCAGCTTTGAGCAGAGCTTGCCGGCGGCCAGCAATGGCCAGCAGCCAATCGATTGCGCCCCAACTGATCGCTTGGAGGCCGAAGTGACGCCAGAAGCCGGGCAGCAGCGATAGGACTGCGCCGCCAATCACGCTCCCGGCGCCCCACCGCTCCAGCGGCTTGAGGGCGTGGTATTGGAAGGCAAAGAAGTTATCGTTCATAGCGGTCATCATACCCTCTATCGTAGAACACCTCACGTTCATTATACCCGGTTGGGAGGAATAGCAGTGCGGGAGGGGCCAACGGCTCGTGCCTTACGAGGTTAAGAGGAGCGCGGGCGGCGCGTTTCGTGGTGAAACGAGTTCAAGGGCGGACAGAACCTCTGATCCGGAACCCGGCCCTTCAGAACTGGACTAGGGTTACGAAGGCCGCGCAGCGGGCTGATGGCTCTCATCCCCCCGGCCCCGCCTCCGCTGGGGGAGGGGAGTGGCCCACCCCTTGCCCCTCCCCCGCTGGGGGAGGGGCGCCCTCACCCCCCGGCCCCCTCTCTCACCTAACGGCGGGAGAGGGGGAGCCGCGTGGTTTGCGGGAACGGCATCGTGGAGCGAGTAACAGCAGCACCCCTCTCCTTCGCTAGTGGGAGAGGGGTAGGGGGTGCGAGTACACCGGCGCATCGCAACACCAGAAACTCCATCTGCACTCGTGAGTGCTGTCCGCCCTTGAAGGGGGAGGGGTGAGGAGCGGCGAGCTAGTCTCCTCTCTGGTCGAGCCGATCATTCCGTATGTACCGGCTAAAGTAAGGCGCTAAAGTTTATCCCCTCCCCCCACCTCCCTACTCCCTATCTCGCGGATTTTTTGCTCTTGACCAAGCGCTGGGCTGGTTGTATAGTGGCAATACACCGAGTGAAGTATTCTCAACTCATAATGGCGTTTCCACAACGCAAGCATAGCGAACCGGCGTGGATTGGACACGTCGTGTTACCGAATTCAACGGGCGAGCGTTACGGTCTGCGCAGCCAATAAACTTGACTTTTTCGCTCAAAAAGTATAGATTTGACGTAGGGGTCAACGATGGGCAACGACTAGCCCACTCGCCACGATACGGGGTCTGATCCAACGAAGGAGGTGTCACTGTGGCTATCTGGCGTCCTGATCCGACGTTTTACCCCTCGCCGCGCATGGCGACCAAAGCGCCGCCGGAGGCGCTCGCGTATGTGGTGCGGCTCAACCCGCACGGCAATGGCCAGCCTGATGCAATGTGCGTGGTCGATGTCGATCCCAAATCATCAACGTTTGGTAAGGTAGTTGGCGCCACCGAGATGCCGTACACTGGCGGCGAACTGCACCATTTCGGCTGGAATGCGTGCAGTTCGATGCTCTGCCCTAACGCGCCGCACCCGCACGTCGAACGGCGTTATCTGGTGGTGCCGGATATTCGCAGCTCGCATATCACCATTCTCGATATCAAAGAGCAGCCGACCCAACCGCAAGTGGTGAAGGTAATCGAACCCGGCGAGTTGTTCGAGCGCACCGGCTATGCGCGCCCGCATACGGTGCATTGCGGGCCGGACGGCATCTATATCTCGGCGCTGGGCAACCCCGCAGGCGAGGGGCCGGGTGGCATCTTCATTCTCGACCACGACACCTTCGAGGTGTTGGGGCGGTGGGAGATTGATCGGGCCGACCAGTACCTCCACTACGATTTCTGGTGGCATCTCGGCTACGATACACTCATCACCAGCGAGTGGGGCACCCCGCGCATGGTTGAGCATGGCGTGCTCGGTGAAGAGCTGCTAGCCGGCAAATACGGCCATCGTATTCACATTTGGGATCTCCACCGGCGGCGCCATCTGCAGACGCTCGACCTTGGCGCCGAGCACCAGATGGCGCTTGAGCTGCGCCCGGCGCACGATCCGACCAAAGCCTACGGCTTCTTCAACAGCGTGGTCAGCCTCAAAGACCTCTCGGCCTCAATATGGCTGTGGCACCGGCACAACGGTTCGTGGCAAGTGCGCAAGGTGATCGAGATTCCTGCCGAACCGGCGAGCGAAGAGGAGCTTCCCGATATTCTCAAGCCATTCAAAGCGGTGCCGCCGCTGGTGACCGATATTAACCTGACAGTTGATGATCGCTTCTTGTACGTCTCGTGTTGGGGCACTGGCGAACTGCGCCAATACGATGTCTCCGATCCGTTTAATCCGAAACTGACCGGCACCCTCCAGATCGGCGGCATTGTGCGGCGGGCCGGGCATCCGGCGGCAGCCGGGCCGCTCAACGGCGGGCCGCAGATGGTTGAGGTAAGCCGCGATGGCCGGCGGGTTTATTTCACCAATTCGCTCTACTTGCCGTGGGACGAGCAGTTCTACCCAGATGGCATCCGCGGCTGGATGGTGAAAGTTGACGCTGATCCGCAAGGCGGGATGCAGTTCGACCCGAACTTCTTCGTCGATTTTGGCGACCAGCGCGTTCACCAGATCCGGCTGCAAGGCGGCGATGCGTCGAGCGATTCGTACTGCTTCCCGTGATGCGCTCTAGCCTCCCACCCCCAGCCCCTCCCCCGCTGGAGGAGGGTGCCGTACACAGACGCCAAGCGAGCAAAGGCGCAGAGGGTGAAACGCAAAGACGCGAAGATCGCGGAGAACGCAAAGGGTTTGATGATGATCCCAGCGATCAACCGTTTGCCCTCCCCCCCCGGCCCCCTCTCCCACCTGACGGCGGGAGAGGGGGAGACGCGGGATGGCGGCAAAGGTTTGCAGGGGCGGAATGCAGAAGCGTCCCGTTCCCGCGCTAGGGAGCGGGGTAGGGGTTGAGGGTGAATCAGCGTATCTCAAGGCCATCAACTGCATTTACGCTGATGTGTTCTGTCCTTCCTTGAACGTGCTAGAGGAGTGATGCACCACCCCCTCCCCGTGAACGGGGAGGGGGCAGGGGGTGGGGTAGTATCCCCTAACGAGCGAGACGGGTGCTACCTTCCTCTCATCTCAAGCGGCAACGATGCTTAAAGAGGCGTTATCCGCTATCGGGGGAGATTGCTTCGCCTCGCTGCGCTCGGCTCGCAATGACAACTGGGGACGCAATGGCGATGAGGGACGCGAGCGAATGAGCCAACGAACACGTGATTGGCACCCATAGACCCTTTGGAGGTAGCAAGTGGATCAGACAGCATGGCTCTGGGGGTCATTATTTGGTCTTGGTTTGTTCCACGGTCTCAACCCGGCGATGGGGTGGTTGTTTGCTACCGGCTTAGGCTTGCAGGAGGGCCGGGCGCAGGCAGTGATCTATGCGCTGTGGCCGATTGCGATCGGCCATGCCGCCGCGATTGCGCTAGCCGCCTTTGTGACGGCGCTGATCGGCTATGCCCTGCCAACCAATCTCTTGCTCGTGCTGACTGGCGTAGTCTTGTTGGGATTTAGCGGCTGGCGGCTGCTGGCCCGTTTCCGCCATCCCACCACCCGCTTCCGGGCCAGCGCGGGTGAACTGGCGTGGTGGTCGTTCTTGATGGCGAGCGCGCACGGGGCCGGGTTGATGGTTGCGCCGCTGCTGGTAGCGATGGGGCCGGCGGCGCAGCACGCGCACCATGGTCACATGCATCACGCACCAACGATCGCCGGCTCGATGCTCGACGCGACGCTGGCGGTGGTGGTGCATACCGCCGGTATGTTCGCGGCGATGGCCGCGATTGCGCTGATCGTCTACTACGTAGTCGGGCTTGAAATCTTGCGTCGGGCATGGATCAATACCGATCTGGTGTGGGTGACGGTGCTGGCTATGACCGGCGTGATTGCGATTGGGTGGGGGATGTGGGGGATGGGGTGAGCCGCGAGGATAGTTTGTATTTATACGCAGGAGCTGATCGGCTATGATGTGGGAAAAAGGGGAAGGTATGGCAGCGCAACAAGTAACAATCACTATCCCGGAAAAGGTATTATTGTCTGAAAAGACTGACGCTGAGTCATTTGGTCGCGAAATGCGGGTATTGGCGGCGATCAAATTGTATGAACTTGGCCGGCTTTCTGCGGGACACGCCGCTGAGCTGGCGGGAATGGCACGGGTTGAGTTTTTGCTCAATTTGGGTCGCTATAAGGTGTTTCCTTTGGCCGCCGAGCTGGAGGATCTGGAACAGAACCATGTCTAGCGTGATCAGTAATACGTCGCCGTTACTGTAGTTATACCGTATAGAAGCAATTGACTGGTTGCCGCAGTTATTTGCAGAGATTTGGATCCCGGAAGCTGTCCAAACAGAATTGCAAATTGGTCTTAACAAAGGCTATAGTGTACCTTCTGTAGCGGATTATAGCTGGTTACGTGTGGTCAATCCAACATTCACGCCCTCGGAATGGCTGGTAGCAGATGTAGGGTCTGGCGAAATCGCGGTTATGGCGTTGGCATTAGAACATCCGGATCGGATCGTGCAGCTTGATGACGCTTTGGCGCGCCGGATTGCGCAGGGAGCCGGGCTGCGCGTGTAGGGCACGTTGAGAGTCTTGTTGGAAGCCAAAGCCCATGGCCTTATGGCGCGCGTTGAACCGTATGTGTCAAGGTTAGCCGATTCAGGGATGTGGTTTTCGCCAGATATGAGAGTGCGGATTTTGCAATTAGCGGGCGAGTACGTCTAGAGTTGCTCACTTTCCTTCCCCCTCCCCTCACCGTTGCCATTGCCACCACAGCCGTGCCAACAGCAACGCCAGTTCGCGCCAGCGTTGCCAGCGTCGCTGTGCATTGCGCCACGGCGGGGCGATGCGGCGTTCGAGCTGGTCGAGATGCAGCGCAAGCAGCGTGCGCAGCAGGCGATGGCCGGTGCG
>NZ_DAOTWH010000345.1:0-11395 GCF_034435895.1 Chloroflexus sp. | reverse complement strand
TGGACTCCGGGCTCCTGACGCTGTGGTGCGGTCCCTCCCGCCCGCGCCGCCCGCTGCGCCAGCCACCCCGGCGGTTGCCCCTATCGATCTGGTCGCTGAGCGCGCCCGGTTGGAGGCGTTACTGGCTGCACACCGGGATACAGTCGCCCAGTACGAGCAGATGGCGACCCGCTACTCCGCCGGCAGCGTACCAGCCTTCATTACCGCCGGTCTTGATGCCGCGCGGGCCGAATTGGCCAAGACTGAAGCGGAATTGGCTGCGCTCCCTGCCGGCCCTGATCCAGCCGAAGTTGCCCGGCTAGAGGCGTTGTTAGCGGCGCACCGCGATACCATTGCCCAATACGAGCAGATGGTTGCCCGCTACCCTGCCGGTAGCGTGCCAGCGTTCATCACCGCTGGTCTCGATGCGGCGCGGGCCGAACTGGCCAAGACTGAAGCGGAATTAGCCGCCCTGATCGGCAGCCCGCCGGCGCCGGCAGCAGCTCCGGCAGCGCCTGCTGAGCCGGTAGCCGCCCATCCGGCAGCGCCGACTCCAATTGCCACCCCCATCCCAACCCCGCCGCCGGCGGCAGCCCGGTTGGAACTGGCCGATGGCAGTGAGATTATTCTTGAGCCGAGCAAACACGAGTACGTGATTGGCCGCGAAGACCCGGTGAGCAACATTTTTCCCGAAATTGACTTGACGCCCTACGGCGGCGAGTCAGGTGGCGTGAGTCGCCAGCACGCTAAAATCGTGCATACCGGCAATCAGTGGAGCATCGTTGATCTCAACAGCACCAACCACACGCGAGTTAACGGCACGCGGATCGAACCGCAAACTCCAACCCCGATTAGCGATGGCACAAAATTGCAATTCGGGCGATTGGTAGCGACTTTCCGGATCGGTTAACGATGGGGCGCGGCGGCGGCGCACACCGCGCACACCGGCGGATCGCCGGTTGCCGCCACCCACACCTTGCAGACCGGACAGCGGAAACTCAATACGCGCGGCGTTGGCGTGGGCAGAATCGGCGGCTGCCGCCACGCTGCGCGCAGCCCGGCATAATCAGGCGCACCGAGCAAGGTCGCCTGCTCGACTCGATCGCCGGCAAACTGCAACTCAAGGATCATCCCCGGCGTCAGCAGGTGGCGCGCAATCACATTGGTGAACGCCGCATCGTCGATTGTCACCGTCTGTTCAGGGCCGCCGTCCGGCCACTGCTGCGCCGCCAGCGTCACCGTCTCGCCGGCAAAAAAGCCGCCGACGTTCAACACTTCCCGTATCACAACCCGCATTGCGTATCATTCCTTGTTATGGAGCGTGCGGCAGCCGAACTGCCGCACGTTATGCCCCCGTAACGAACAAGAGGGTACTTGGCAATGATACAGCGAACCAGCGCACTGCTCAACTTCGCGCCGGCGTTCAACGATCTTATGTAGAGTTTAGCCGCCGAACTGCCGCACTCCATCGTAGCGTTTAACCTGCACCACGCAAGCGAGTTTGGCAATCGGCGCATTTCCCGCTACGGATGCAGGAACAAGCGATCGATCGCCGTCGCCAATTGGCGCAACGTCGTCACCTCGTGCATGGCATCGCACATCGGCGCATACTTGTAGATATCGCTACTGAGCGAACCGGGATCGTAGACCCCCCACTTTGCCCGCTCTTCCGTCGCAAACCAGACGATGCGGCGAGCGCGGCGACGAATCTGCTCGAAGGCCGGCAGATTGGGATCGTTCTCGTTGTTGCGGCCATCGCCGAGCACGATCACCGTGGTGCGCCGGTCAACCAGATGCAACTGATCGCGGCAAAACTCACCTAGAGCATTGCCTAAATCGGTGCTGTAGCTGCGGGTAGGCCGGATCTCGGCCAGCACCTGCGCGATGGCCTGCTCAGGGCGCGATTCGGCGAAATAGTGCGACATGTCGTAGAGCCGGTCAATGAAGGCGAACGATCGGGTGCGGCTGACCTGATCGTGCAGCGCATAGATCATTAGCAACATGCACGACATCGCCTGCTGCGTACTGACGCTGCGGTCGCACAAGATGACCAGCTTCGGCTTGAGATGGCGCTTGCGGTGGCGTACGAGCATCGGCACGCCGCCAAAACGCTGGTTGGTGCGGATAGTTGCCTTGGCGTCGAGGGTGCCAGTCTTGCCGCGGCGCTGGCGCAACGCTAGCCGGGTGCGCAGGCGCGCGGCTAATTTACGCACCAGTGTGCGCGTCTCCGGCAACAGGCTCGCATCGATCCGCTCGAGCGGCATATCGAGTAGCTCGCGCTCGTTGGGCCGGCCTTGGCCTTGGCGCGGCCCCTGCCCCTGCGCCTGTTCTTGCATCTGCTGAGCCACTTGCTGGCCGATCTGATGCTCAAGCGCCTCGAGATTCGCGCGCGCCGCCTGCTCAATCGCGCGCAGCGCCTCTTCGCGCATGCCTTGCTCGCGCAGTTGCTCAAGCAATTGGCGCAGCATCTGCTGCAACCGGTTCATCTGCAATTCGCGCATCGCCTGTCGCGCCATCCAATCGCGGTAGCGCGGGTTGGTGAGGTGCGGCGGCGAGACGTTCGCCAGCATGGCGCGGATTTGCTGATTGCTGAGCGGCTGGCCGCTGATCATGCTCTGAAAGAGCTGGCCCAGCGGGCTTGGCGGGAATTGGGCGAGCAGTTGCTGCAACTGGCGCAAGAGTTGCTGCTGCTCTTCGGGCGAGAGCTGCCCGCCGCCGGGTTGCTGCATTGCCGGCGGCGCGTCTTTGCCGAAGTAGAACGGAAAGAGATCGTTAAAGATCGCCTGATCCTGCCGCTCTTTAATCAACGCCGCCTGCAACGCCAGCCGGAAGATATTGCGATCGCTAATGCCGGCCTGCTCAATCGCCCGTAACGCATCAGCCGACTCGGCCACACTGATGCGCACGCCAGCCGCACGCAACCCGGCAATAAACTCGGTAATCCGTCGATCCATGACTTGCTCCGCTAGTTATTGCTCCAGTCGCCGCCGCGATAACCACCGCGCGGACGGTCAGGCCGGTCGGGCCGATCTGGCCGATCTGGCCGGTCACCCTGCTGCAACAGCCGGCGCGCCCGCTGCAAATCGCTCTCGTACTTAAGCAGCACGTTCAGCGTAGTATCAAGCGTCGCCTTATCAAGCTGGCGAGCGTTCAACTCCACCAATGCCCGCGCCCAATCGAGCGTCTCGGAGACGCTAGGATGCTTCTTGAGATCGAGCGCGCGCAGGCGTTGCACTAGCGCTACGGCTTCACGGGCCAGCTTGGGCGCAAGGCCGGGCACCTTCAGCTGCACCACCCGCAGCTCAGCTTCGAGGTCGGGGTAATCAATGTGAATGTAGAGGCAACGGCGCTTGAGCGCCTCGCTCAGCTCACGGGTATTGTTCGAGGTGAGGATGACGGTTGGGATGTGCTTAGCCTTCAGCGTGCCCAATTCCGGCACCGAAACTTGAAAATCGCTCAGCACTTCCAGCAAGAACGCTTCAAACTCAGCGTCAGCCCGATCGATCTCATCGATCAGCAGCACCACCGGCTTATCGCTCGTGATCGCGCGCAACAACGGGCGCGGCAGCAAGAAACGCTCAGAAAAGAAGACATCCTCTTGGGCAGCGAGCCGGTCAGCGGCTTCGCGCAAGCTCTGCGCATCGCCGAGCATCTCTGACAACTTCTCGCGCAGCAGTTGGGTATAGAGCAACTGCTTCGCGTACTCCCACTCGTACAGCGCCTTAGTCTCATCAAGACCTTCGTAACACTGGAGACGGATCAGCTCGCGGCCCTGCGCCGCGGCCCACGCTTTGGCCAGCTCGGTCTTGCCGACGCCGGCGGGGCCTTCGGCCAACAACGGCTTGCCTAGCCGTTCAGCAAGGAAGATGGCAGTGCTGATCTCATCAGAGGCGATATAGTTTTGTCGCCCCAACATTTCACGCACATCGGCCATTGAATTAAACATGCCGGGGGCCTTTCTGTGATGAGTAAAGACGCGAAGGTCACAATCACTGATATAGCTAGCGCAACGAGAGAGGCGTTCCGTGCCGTATGCTTGCCTTGCACTGCCCCGCTCGCCCGCAGCACGCTCTCCCTTTACGATGATGACCAAACGCCGGATACATTCATTATAACACCGTTTCTCGGCGCAAACCGGCCATCGCTCTTGCGGTATACTAGCTGCATGAGCAGACAACGACCATTTCGCGCCATCTTATTCGACCTTGACGGCACGTTGACCGACCCCTTCACCGGCATTGCCTGCAGCGTCAACTATGCGCTGGCGCAGATTGGCCACCCGCCGCTGCCCGATGACGAACTGCGCGGCTGGATCGGGCCGCCGCTGCACGCCTCATTCGAGCAACTGCTCGGCGATCCGGCGCTGGCCGATCAGGCGGTTGCCCATTACCGGCAACGCTACTGGGAGATCGGGATGTTCGAGAACACGGTCTTTCCCGGCATTCCCGACCTCTTGCGCGACCTGCACGCGGCTGGGGTGCGGCTGTTCGTCGCCACCTCGAAAATTCGCCCGCCGACCGAGCGGATCTTAGCCCACTTCGGGTTGAAAGCCTACTTCGAGGCCATCGCCGCCGTTGACCCCGACGACCGCAACGGCAACAAGGCAATGGTCATCGCCACCCTGCTGCCCCGGCTCGGCGCCGACCGGGCATGGGCCGTGATGGTTGGCGACACCATCTACGACATCGCCGGCGCGCGAGCGCACCGGATGCCGTGCATCGCCGTCACCTACGGCTACGGTGACTACCGCGACCTCTATCTGGCCGCGCCGCTGGCGCTAGCCCGTTCGGTGGCGGAATTGCGGGAGTTGGTGAGTTAAAGCGCCAACCTTGCCGCCGGGTCGCCGAGCAGCATGTAGTTGCGAGCGTCGTTGCGCGCCATCCAGAGCGTAGACAACTCGCGCGGTTCGGGTTGCTTGCCGAATTTGATGCTCTCTAACTCTTCGGCCAGTGTCATCGAACGGGCAGCCTGAATGACGTTGAATTGATCGGTCGCGCTACCGAGCCGCTTACCTGCTACTAACCGCCCGATCACATCTTCAAAGCTCTGGGTTTGGCCGCGCGTGCCATCCATGCTAAAACCGTAGGTCCAAGCCCGTTCGACGTGACCGACCACGCCGAGCGCGCCGCGCAGCAGCATCTGCTGCGGTAGTTGGGCAACGAAGGCGAAGGGTGCGATCAGCGGGCGGCCTTTGTTGGGATCGAAGATAAATTCGTCTTGCTGCGGGCAACCGGCGCCGTAACAGGCAAACAACAGCGCCACCATCCCTTCGAGCGAGAGGGTGCTGGGCAGGTCTTCGGCGGCAAACCAGTGCTCGCGCTTGATCCCGCCGAAGCCAGTCCAGTCTTGCATCACTAGCGCGCCTTGGTAGGGGATCAGTTCGCGGTCGTTGGCCGGCAGGCCAAGGCCGTGGGTGGCGCTGAAGAGGATGGCTGGCGGCTGGTTGCCCTCGCACAGCGCCTGCTCGAAGTTGCTGCGGGCAGCATCTTTAGCCAGCAACAGCCGTTTGCTGTACCCCTGCCGCTGCGGCAGACCGCGATCGTGCCACGCAGCCAGCGGCGTCACCAGCTCGACTGCGCTGCGCTCGGTCGATTTATCGAGGTCATGGCGAGTGCCGAAATAGACAATTTCACGGCGTAAGCGTATCTCGTTCGCCTTGCGCCGCTCGTAGTCAACCAGCCGTTGAGCATAGGCCGTGTAATCGGCATAGCGGTGCTGGCCGCGTTCATCGGTAAAGCAAACTCTTCCCACCCCCCAGAAGATATCGAGTTCGTACTGGAAGTTGAAGCTGATAAAGGCTTGATCGTTCGGCGCCAGCGGGCCGGGCCGGGCCGCGATCAACAGGTAGAACGGCACGCCTTGGCTCGGTTTGACCGGGCCGGCCATCGTGCCGTGGCGAGCCAGCCAACCATTAACCCGCTCGTTGGGACGGCACACCAGCACCGGCACGCGCTGCTCCCACGGCTGGCGGATGTCGGTGTAGCGACTGGCCCACTCGGCGCAGGTTTCGCCGGGACGGAAGGCAATTGATGGCAGCGCGATGCCCTGCTGCAGGGCGCGATGCTCGATCAGCGGCCATAGCGCCTCGATAATCCGCGCGTCATCGGTGGCGCTAACCACTAATGCCCAGCGCGCTTGGGCCAAATCCTCTTGATCGACATCGGCAACCACGCCGAAGTGTTTCTCTTCGGCCTCGGTGCGAGTCTTATGCAAAGTCTGCAACTCTTTCGGATCTTCGCTGCGCTGAGCGAGATCGCTGGCGGTTTTGGCGTCAATCCGCAATAACGGCTCGCCGCGCCGGCCATCAATCCCGTTGGGGTAGAGTTCGTCGGCGCTCTGTTCATTGGCAATCAAGATGAGCGGGCCGCTATAGCCGACGACGATCGGCGGCGGAGTTGGTTCCGGTGCTGCCGGCGCTGCGCCAACCGGCGCCAATGGTTGCGGCTGGACGGCGGCTAATGCGCCGATTCGCTCGATCAGCGCGTCGAGGCGAGCGCGAAGTTCCTGCGCTTCGGCGAGGATAGCAGCTAAGGTATCGCTTGGCGCAGTGCCTAATGCCGGCTTAGTCATGGCTGGTTGTTCAACGATAACGCCAGTAGCGACAAGCGCTGCCAACCCTTCGTCAAAGATCAACTGATACGGCACATAACAATAGCCGGCGCCGTCTGGGTTTTCGTTCGCCCAATCGCTGCCCCACGAATTGCGCACGATGAAATAGCCGCCGCCGGGTGCGGAAGGGTCGTCGCGGTAGCCGAGGGCGCACATCGCATGCCCACCCAACCGCTGCTCGCCGGGCAAGGCGCGGCGCACCCGCCCGATGCGGCGAATTTGGCCGCTGCTCGTCCAATGCTCGCCGATCATCAATCCGATCAGCACCGGTTTGCCAGCGGCCAGCGCCGCCTTGATCTGGTTGACATCGCGGGCCGGCAACTGCTCGACGCCGGTGATCCGGCGCTGCTTGGCCTCGCGGAAGGCAACCTCGTTGGGCCGTTCGTGGCCGGGATTGGTATGATCAACCGGTTCAGGCCGGTACGGCCACGTCTCTTCACGGCACACCCCCAACTCGGCGACTGCGCGCAGCGCCACCAGCGGGTTGGTGCCGACATCACCGGGGATACGGTCACGATCCTTGCTGATCCAATAGATAAACTGCTCGGAGAGATCAGTGGGATCGTTGCTCAGCGTCTGCACCATAGCGGCGATGGTAAACGCGACGCAGGTATTGCGTGGCCCTTGGCTGACCGGCGGCGGCAGGGTCGCCAATGGCGGCACTTCTCCCGGCAGACCAACCGGCGGGCTGAAGGCAGCGGCATCAACCTCAGGCAGATCATCGAAGATCGCGCCGGTGCCGACCGGTTCCATCGCCACATCAACGCTGAACGAGCTGGCATCAGGCACGACATCGAGCGCCGCCATCACCATGGCCCGCACCTCGTCTTCACTGCGGCCCAACGCCTGCGCTAGCGCCGCGAGGCCGCTGCCCAAGCCGGTATTGCTCGACCGCGCCGTCGCCACCAACTCTTCGACACTGGTAATCCAATAGGTGGCCAACGCGGCGCGGGTCGCTTCATCGATCGCGGCCACTTCGGTCAGCGGAGTCAAGGTACGCATAGCAACCTCCATGGAACGCGAAAGACGTTAACGCAAAGACGCGAAGAACGCTAAGACCGCAAAGGGTTTGAACGCAAAGACGCAGAGAACGCCAAGATCGCAAAGGGTTTTAGAGGATGGTATAAGCGCGCTTGTGTGCAACATATAAACCCTTTGCGCACTTAGCGTCTTTGCGTTTATCCTCCTCTGCGCCTCTGCCCCTTTGCGCCTTCCCCCATTCACATACGCGCCAAGATGCCGCGCAACAACGCCGCAAACCGCGGCTTGGCCGCCTCACCGGCTTCGATCACCTCAACGTGATTGGCCGGCGGGCCGTCCGGCAAGGCAAGGTTGGTAATCAGCGAAAAGCCAAGCACCCGCATCCCGCCGTGAATGGCGACGATAATCTCTGGCGCAGTAGACATCCCCACCGCGTCAGCGCCCAACATCCGCACCATCCGAATTTCAGCGGCGCTCTCGAAGTGCGGGCCGCTCAGCATGCAATAAACCCCTTCGCGCAGCGTCATATTGAGATCGACGGCAACGGCGCGGGCCAGCGGCACCAGTTCATTATCGAACGCCCCCACCATCGCTGGAAATCGCGGCCCTAGCCGCTCGTCATTCGGCCCACGCAGCGGATGGTGGCCGGCCATTCCCGGCAAAAAGATTTGGTCGCTAATCCGCATAATATCGCCGACCTGCCAATCGGGGCGCAAGCCGCCAGCGGCATTGGTGACGATCAACGTATCGCAACCGAGCGCGCGCAACACCTGCACCGGGAAGGTCACCTCTTGCATGCTGTAACCTTCGTAGAAGTGAAAGCGTCCGCGCATCACCGCCACCGGCTGCCCGGCCAACATGCCAACCGCCAGCTCGCCGCGATGGCCCACCACCTTCGGCTCGTGGAAACCGGGAATGTCGCGGTAGGGAATAACAACTGCATCATCCATTTCATCGGCCAGCGCACTCAGGCCGGAGCCAAGGATCAAGCCAACCCGCGGGATGTGGCGCAGGCGCGGCGCGATCGCGGCGCGAGCCTGTTCGATATCGTTGTACATGCAGCACCTGTTTGGTTGTTCAGTGTATTAAGAATTATAACGGTTTCTTGCGCTGATTGCCATTGCGCACCGCCGCTCTCCTCCTGTCATTGCGAGCCGCCACAGGCGGCGAAGCAATCTCCTGCTCACGCGGGATAAGCCCCCTCAGTGGTTACTTTCACCGCAGCGGGAGATTGCGTCGGGGGCTGCGCCCCCTCGCAATGACAGCTTGGCAACCGCCTAAATCCGGCTCAACAAGTCGCGCTTCTTGGCCTCAAACTCTTCGGGGGAAAGAATGCCGCGATCGCGGAGGCGGGCCAGTTCTTCCAGTGTGCGCTGGATATCGATCGCGCCACCAGCTTGACGGCCGGGAGCGTAACCATCGGTATCAAGATAGCCATAGCCGCGATCGAGGTTATGCTTAGCTTCGAGCAGAGTCCGCTTGAATTCAACCGGCGCTTCAATGCGATCCATCACATTGGCGCCTTCGCTGCCTGATGCGGTCAAGATTTCGATTGTGCCAAAATTGAAGATACGCCCCAAAATGCTCTGGCGTAGCTCGATGTCATTGATCTTTTCGAGCGATGAATCGATCACGCGCTTATTAAAGACACCACGCACTTGCAAGACCCGCCGGTCAGTAATGATGATCTGCTCGGAATTCCAGCGCAGAAAGTCGATGAATCCGCTTATCAGCACAATAATACTGATAACGATGCAGATTAGCAGAATCAGATTACTGATACTAATCCCACCGATCATTGCCGTTGGGTTATTGCGAAACGCCATATTTGAGGCGACCCCAGCCGCAACCAAGACGGCAATTAAGGTGAGTTCGGCCAAAATGTTCACAATCAACACATAAATGTGCTGGCGGGCAATGTATAGGATCTGTTCTCCCCGCCCGAGCAGGCTTTCGACATAGTTCATGGCCCGCCCTCCTCTGTTGTTGGCAACGTTGTCGTCATACCATCACTAGCGAGACGCAAGCAAACGATCGAGAAAATCGGCAGATTTGAGATCACGTTCAAGCAGATGGCGCAAACTGGCGCGCAGCAACTCGGCTGCTTCCCGGCGCGTCGCCGCCGAGATACGCAATTCTTCGCTGGCGACAACCGGTTGGGCCTGAAGGTAACGCAAGAGGCGAAAGGTTGCTTCGCTCATCGACAAGGCAGCCGGGTCAGCCGCTCGATCAAGCGGGCAGAGCACGCCACCAAAGGCCGGACTATAGCGATCAGCTTCAGGAGTCAATAGTTCGTCACACACAACGCACCGATGGAGTTGCGGGCGATACCCCAGCAAGTGTAGTAAATGCAGCTCAAAACTGCGCAGAGCAAGCTCAGGCAGAGGACTACGATCGAGCGATCCGAGCGTCTCAACTAACAATTGGAACAGCGGCGGATTCTCCTCAGCCTCGGTGGTGAGGCGATCGTACAATTCGGCGACGTAATAGCCGCACCCCAGCCGCGTCAAATCGGTGCGCAGCACCGGAAAGGCATTCACAATCTGGCTCTGAGTGACAATATCAAGATTACGCCCGACGGCAAGCATCATCTGCGCGTGGGTGAAGAGTTCGATATGGCCTGCGAGCCGGCTTTTCATCTTGCGCGCGCCTTTGGCGATGACCCATCGCTTTCCGGTTGGCGTGGCAATGAGTAGCAGTCGATCAGCTTCGGCCACCTCGCTGCGGCGAAGGATCACCACTTCGCTGCGATAGACTCGCTCTCGCATGGATCTGGTCGCCATTGCGCGCCGTCGGGCTGGGCCGGCGATGCGCCTTGCGCGGGAATTGGTTGATTGCCCGCTGGATAATTATGCTCGCTTGGTCGTTGATCAGTTCATGACCATTGCAATGCACTTGCAAGCTGTATTATAGCCGCTCATCAGAGGCCGATCAAGCAGGTTTTCGCTTTACCACTGCGCCGGTCTAGGGTACAATGGTGAGCTGGTGCGCTTGGCAGTCGCATCGCGAGTGAGGAAACAGGGAACGCTCTCCTGCGTTCCTGTCGTTACGATGAGACCAGATGTATCTCAAACGGCTCGAAATCCAAGGCTTCAAAACCTTCGCCTCTCGCACAGTCTTCGAGTTTCAGCCGGGGATTACCGCTGTAGTTGGCCCCAACGGCAGCGGTAAATCGAACTTGGCCGACGCGGTGCGTTGGGTGCTTGGCGAGCAGAGTATGGCGGCGTTGCGCTGCAAGCAGGCTAGCGAACTGCTGTTTGCCGGTGGTGGCCGCCGCCCGCCCGCCGGTCTGGCCGAAGTCGCGCTGACGATTGACAATGCCGATCGCTTGCTGCCGCTCGATTTTGATGAGGTAACGATTACTCGCCGCGTCACTCGCACCGGCGAGAATGAGTATTTCATCAACCGCGCCCGCGTCCGTCTGCGCGATCTGTTGGCTGCCATCGAGCCGCTCGGCGGTTCGTATACGATTATCAATCAGGGGTTGGTTGACGCTGCCCTGACCCTGCGCCCCGCCGAGCGCCGCCGCCTGTTTGAAGATGCGGCGGAAATTGGCGGCTATGAGCTGCGCAAGGCCGAGGCTCTCCGCCGCTTGCGCGAGAGCGAGACCAATTTGCAGCGCGTGGCCGATTTGCTGGCCGAGCTAGAGCCGCGCTTGCGCGTGTTGCGCCGGCAGGCCGGCCAAGCTCGCCAGTACCGCGAGTGGCAAGCCGAGTTGCAGACGCTGTTGGCTCATTGGCACCATGCCCAGTGGCGCGAGGCCCAAGCCCACGCCCAACAGGCCCAAGCGCAGGCGCAACAGGCCGATGATGAGCTGGCTCGCCGG
>NZ_DAOTWH010000344.1:0-2008 GCF_034435895.1 Chloroflexus sp. | reverse complement strand
GGGCGTAGCCGCGCCGATCTGATCATCGAGCTGCGCCAGCGGTACCGCGCCTTTGAACAGCAGCCGGTCACGCTTACCTTCCGCGACCGGGTCTGGCAGCCGGCGCTCACCGAGTTGGGGGTAACATTTGACATCGAGCGATTGGTGAATGACGCCTTCGCCTTGGGGCGTAGCGGCGACCCCTTCACCCGCGCCCGCGATTTGTGGCTGCTCTGGCGCGAGGGGATCGATCTCAGGCCGCGGTTGGCAGTTGATCTGAGCCAAACGCAGCGGTACCTGCTCGGCATTGCGCCCCAGATCGAGCAACTCCCCGCTGACGCGGTGCTTAGCTTGGCCGATGCGCGCGTGATCGGCCAACCGAGCCAACCCGGCACCCAACTGCTCGTCGATGCCACCGCCAACGATGTGCTGCTGGCCGTGCAACAACTCCGCCCGCAGACGGTGCCGGTGCGCACCCGCCAACTGGCGCCGCTGATCGACGATACCGATTTGGTGGTGGCCCAGCAGATGGCGGTGCAGTTGCTCCGCAGCCCGATCGAATTGGTCGTCGAAGATCAGCGGATCGTGTGGCCGCCTGAACGGTTGGCCGAACTGTTGCAGGTGAAACCGGTTGACGGCCAGCTCGTCGTTCAACCCGATACCGAGCGGCTTACGCGCGCTATCGAGGGTTTAGCGCAGAGTATTGATACCGGTACCGCCGAACCGCGCTTGCGCTTCAGCGATGGCCGGGTGCAGATCGTCGCCGAAGGCCAGCCGGGCCGGCGCTTGCGGCAAGCCGAGGCCGTCACTGCCATCGGCGAGCTGCTGATGCAACCTTCACCGATCACCCGCACCCTCACGTTGCCGGTTGACCGGATCGAGCCGCAGATCACGGCTGCTACCCTCGATAGCCTCGGCATCGTCGAATTGGTGGCCGAAGGGCGCAGCAGCTTCGTTGGCTCAGCGCCGTACCGCATCACCAACATTCGCGCCGGTGCTGCCCGCATGAACGGCGTCCTCATCGCTCCCGGCGAAGAGTTCTCGTTCAACCGCCAGCTCGGCGAGGTCAACGCCGAAAATGGCTTCGTCGAGGGCTACGCCATCATCGGCAACCGCACCCAACTCGAATGGGGCGGTGGCGTCTGCCAAGTCAGCACCACCGTCTTTCGCGCCGCCTTCTGGGCCGGCTTGCCGATCACCGAACGGCATGCCCACTCGTTCTACATCAGTTGGTACGACCGGTTTGGTCTTGGCCCCAACGGTGACGGTCAAGGGCTAGACGCCGCCATCTTCACCGGTGTGCAAGACCTGAAGTTCGTCAACGACACCGGGCGCTGGCTATTGATGCAAACCAGCATCGACGAACAAGCGCAAGTGTTGGTAGTGCAACTGTACGGCACCCGCCTCAACCGCGACGTGCGCATCGAAGGGCCGATCATCGCCAACGAAGTGCGCGCGCCGAGCCAGCCGGTCTACGTTGATGATCCCACCTTGCCGCGCGGCACCCTGCGCCAAACCGACGTTGCCCGCAACGGGCGCGACATCTCGATCTACCGCATCATTACCGACGCCAACGGCCAAGAACGGCGCGAACTCTTCTTCACCCGCTTCCGGCCATGGCCGAACATCTTTGTCCGCGGGACGGGGTGAGGCGTAAACGCTCCCCAGCCGGCTGAGGGGTGCGGTGCCAGATTATACAATACTCGTGTCATTGCCAGCCGCCGCAGGCGGCGACGCAATCCCCCGCGAGCACGGGAACGGACTCTTTCCGTTGAAGGGGGAGATTGCTTCGGGGGCTGCGCCCCCTCGCAATGACAAATGGGTGCGCCCCCTCGCAATGACAATCGTTCACCCCCAATTGTCACGGTGGCACTCCCATGTCAATTCGTTGCCAAACTCGTTATCCAACATGCTATACTACTCCTCAAAGGAAAAGAAAGATGTTATCTATCCCCCTGAACAGGGGCGATCGGCGCGCCGTGAGCGCGCTGCCCGTCCTCGTGATGATGGCCCGCCGTCCCGAAGCGGG
>NZ_DAOTWH010000343.1:0-1559 GCF_034435895.1 Chloroflexus sp. | reverse complement strand
ACCGCTGCATCTGCCCCGGCAAACTCGCTGGCGTCCCTGCGCCACCTCAAAAAGTACTGCCGAACTCCGTATGCAATGCCTAGAACTGCGGTAACAAGTGCGCCAACAAGACCGACTTTGCTGTTGATATCGGCGCTGCCATCCTCAACCACAACCTGCATCCGTTTCTCACGAGGCGCGGAAGAAGACGCCGGTAGTCATTTGGATGTCGGCGCCGCTTGGCGTTTGGATAAAATCGAACATTGTCAGCGGGATGATGTTCGCATCCGTGCCAGCGGTCGTGTCATTGTCGTAGCAAACTGCGATTTTCGAGATCGCGTTGCCAGTGGCGGCGGTCCAGGTCACCGTTGGGAGGCTCACCTCATAGTAATCACTCGTGTCGTTGGGCGCCGGGAGGGAAGCAAGGTCGGCATCCGTCAGGGTTTTGCGGCCCATCGTGGTCTGCTCGTTGGTCGTGCCGGCGAGCAACGCGGAAAGCGTATCCACATCGATCAGCGTGGCGTCGCTCTCCAGCCCGCTCGTCTCGATCGGGACCAGGATCAGGGCGGAGTTGGCCGGGTCGTTCGACTTGACCCGGTTATACAACTCGATCACACGGCCTTTGGCGATGTTAAAGACAATGTTTGCCACGGTTAGACTCCTTCAGAACTGGACCAGTGCGGTTTTGCGGGAGGTTGCTTGGGGGCCGCCGGTGCGACTGCCGCAGACTTGTACATCCCGCAAAAGGATTGAGCGGAGGTAAGGCTGAAATCGCCAAGCGTTCCGCCGACCGGCGGAATGGGGGCGAGGTAGCGGGCGCAGTGATTGCGAAAAGCGCAATGCAACGAGGGTTCGCACCGGGGTTCGACAACTGGAAGGTGAACCCGATCGGTGCGATGGCTCATTTTTGGGCCTCAATCACAACAGCGTCCTCGGCGGACCGGACTCCGCGGAGCCGCATAAGGCGCTCGGCAAGCTCGGGGAGGTACTCAGCCGGGTTCGGGGCGGCGGGCGGCGAAGCATTTCCCCCAAGCCCAAGCGCTTTGGCCGAGAGTTCGGCCGCCTTGAGGGCGAGGTTGTCCGACACCTGGTCGGCCGGCCGGGCCATCTTGGCCTGCAGAACGCGAAGCGACTCGGCAGCCAGTGCACGATAGCGCTCTTCGATCGTCAGCCGGATCTCGGGATCGACCAGCTCCTCGCGCCTTTGGGCAAGCAACGCCTGAAACGCATCGCTATTAATCACCGTCGAGACCCAGGCCGGGGTGTAGCCGAACAGTGCCGCGAGCTGGTTCTGCGAGATACCCGGATTCTGCACAATCACATCACACATTGCCTGGTGAGTGTAGCGCAGCTTGGGCGGCCGGGCGCCGGCGGGCCGGACCTGCAGCGCTTGCTCAACCTCGCGAACGTCAGTTTCTTGCGTCATGGGGCGGACTCCGGCGGTTGCTAGCGCGGATTGTAACGAGCTTTTGGGGTGGCGGGAAGCGGATGGGCGGAAGGCCGCAAATGCGCGCGCATAATTGGGGAATTTTGTGCGCGTACATTAAAAACTGGCGAAAAAATGTATGGCGGCCAACGAT
>NZ_DAOTWH010000342.1:0-19204 GCF_034435895.1 Chloroflexus sp. | reverse complement strand
TACCGCTGCGACCCCGACGGCAGCGCCGATGAGCAACCCGGCGATAAACGCGCCGGTGGCCGAAGCAGTTTGGCGTTCATGTTCGCGGCGCAACGCAGCCAAGAGGCGTTGGGCGGCTTCGCGCTCGGCGGCCAACGCCTCAAGCGTGGCGGCGCGTTCGGCATGGATCGACTCGGCGAAGCGGCGCGCGACCTCGGCGATCGCGTCGTTCTCAACGGTCATCGGCGTGCTCCTCAACTTATCAGAATGGGTAGAACCTGTCGGTGAAGCGGGTGCTCTCAACCACTTGCGCATCGCTCGCTCCCCACGTCATCCCTCTCCCCGCTTGCGGGGAGAGGGATGAATCTCTCGCTTTTTCGCTATCGCCACTATGCCTGCGACCTAACTACGGGTGCGGATCTCTTCCAATGCACGGGCCAAGAAGGCATCGACCGGTATTGCGCCAAGATCTTCACCGGCGCGGGTACGGACGGCGACAGCATCAGCAGCTTCCTCTCTGGCGCCGATTATAAGCATATAAGGTATCTTCTGCAACTGTGCCCGCCGAATCTTCCCTTGCATGCGGTCGCGATTGTCGTCGAGCTCTACCCGCAAACCGGCAGCGAAGAGACGCTGGCGCACCTTGCGCGCATACTCCATCTGCTTGTCGGTAATCGGGATGACGACCGCCTGCACCGGGGCCAGCCAGAGCGGGAACGCGCCGCCGTAGTGCTCGATCAAGACCCCCATAAACCGCTCGGTGGTGCCGGTAACGGCGCGGTGCAAGACGACCGGCGTGTGCGGCTTGTCGTCTTCGCCGATGTATTCGCAGCCTAAGCGGGCCGGTTGGATGAAATCGACTTGGATCGTGCTCAATTGCCACTCGCGCCCCAACACATCGCGGGCCAAGAAGTCGGCTTTCGGGCCGTAGAAGGCCGCTTCGCCCTCGGCTTCAAAATACTCGACGCCATTGGCTTCCAGCGCCGCGCGCAAAGCTGCCGTCGCCTGTTCCCACTTTTCATCGTCTTGCACATACTTACCCTCTTTGCCGCGCAGCGACAAGCGCACCTTGTAATCGGTGAACTTGTAGGTGCCGAGCACCTCACGGATCACTTGTAGGGCAAGGCTAAACTCCTCTTGAATCTGGTCGGGCCGGCAAAAGATATGGCAATCGTCTTGGGTCAAGGCCCGCACCCGCGTCAGCCCGCTCAATGCGCCGCTATCTTCGTAGCGGTAGAGGGTGGCAAACTCGGCGAAGCGCAGCGGCAAATCGCGATAACTAATCACGCCAAGTTGGTTGTAGAGGGTCATGTGGCTGGGGCAGTTCATCGGCTTCAGCCGGAAGACCAGATCCTCGCTCTCGACCATCGGCGGGAACATGCTGTCGCGATAGTTGTCGTAGTGGCCCGACTTGCGGTAAAGCTGCTCCTTCACCACATTGCCGGTCCAGACGTGCTGATAGCCGTAGCGGGTCTGCACCTCGCGCACGAACTTCTCCATCTCGTGCCGGATGATCTCGCCTTTGGGCGTAAAGATGGGCAAACCGGGGCCAATGTCGTCAGAGAAGAAGAACAGGCCCAATTCCTTGCCCAGACGGCGATGGTCGCGCTTGCGCGCCTCTTCCAACTGGTGCAGATAGGCTTCCAGCTCCTCTTTAGTGTTCCAGCCGGTGCCGTAAATGCGCTGCAACTGGCGATTCTTCTCATCGCCACGCCAATACGCGCCAGCGATGCTCATCAGCTTAAACGCTGCGGGATTGATCTCGCCGGTATGGTTGAGGTGCGGCCCGCGGCAGAGATCCTCGAACGTGTCTTGGCGATAGGTCGAGATGACCGTATCGCCGTGATGGGTCTCGCCGTATTCGTCCAACCCCTTCGCCAACCCCTCGATCAATTCGAGCTTGTAGGGCTGGTTGGCAAAGAGCTGGCGAGCCTCTTCGGCGCTCACCTCGCGGTAGATAAAGGGATAGTTACCGGCAATAATCCGCTTCATCCGCTGTTCGATCTCGGTCAAATCTTCCGGCGTCAGCGGGCGGGGCAGGTCAAAGTCGTAGTAAAAGCCATTCTCAATCGGCGGCCCGATGGCCAATTTGCCGTCAGGAAAGATTTCAAGCACCGCCTGCGCCATGACGTGGGCCAACGAATGGCGCAGACGGTAATACAGATCGTTCTTGGGATCGACCGGCATGGTTGAACTCCTTTACCTCAACACAATCGTTAGCATACCATCATCAATCCGCGCTGCGACAATCTGGCGGCCTTGCCGGAGCAACTCGGCATTGAGCCGTTCGTTGAGGGCAGCAGTCACATCACTTGCCGAAACCAGCGCCGCCAGCGGCCCCTCAATCTGCGGATCAACCGCTACCACCCGGCCATCGCGTACCGTTAGGCCAGTGCTGGCCACACTGGTCATGCCATACGCGCGCACTGTTACAATCGCCCGATCGGCGACTAACCGCACACTAGCGGCTTCAACCGGCAACACGGCGTCAATCCCGGCGAGGTAGCCGTTGATCTCGGCTTCGCTGACCGTTACTTCGCCGGAAGGCAATGCCGCAATCAAGTCGGGCAACGGCGCATTGGCTGTCGCAGCAGGTGGTGCGAGTAGATCGGCGATCCCGCGACCGAGTGCAGTGCTGAGTTGGGGACGGGCCAGCAGCAGGTAGAGTGTGGCAATTACCAGCAACCCCACACCAAGCCGGGCCAACTGGCCGATGCACCCGCTCGCCTCACGGCGTCGCGCTGGCAACCGGCGCGCGGAAGAACGCATATCAACTCCTTGCAGGCGACATAACTCAAACAGCTCTCCGCCCGCACGGGGACGAAGAGCTGCTTCGTGGTTCCACCCTGTGTTCACGCAACGCCAAACGATGGTGTTACGCCTCATTGGTCGCGATAACGGGCGAATCCCGTGCTCCCATACTAGCGCGCAGCTTTCCGGGAGCCGCTCGGAGGGGGTTTTCACCGGGACCATCGCCAGACGCGCTCTCAGTCGCGGCGCGCCCTCCCTGTGGCCGGAACCGGGTTACTCGTCCTCGTCGGCGCTTTGGCTATCTAACCGATTGACATGGTAGCGCGAAGCGGGCGGCGCGTCAAGGAGGGAATAGCCGCGAAAAGACGCAAAAGCCGCAAAAAATCTTTGTGCATTTTGGGTCATTTCGTGGCTATTATCCCCAGCGAGCGGGCGATTAGGTATAGCCACGAAGAGACGCAAAAGCCGCAAAATGTTAAAAAGAAATTTTGCGCATTTTGGGTCTTTTTGTGGCTATTAAGCATCGCAGTCCACGAGTTACGCCCCCACTGCGCTGTAGCGCGACACCCCCTCGCGCCACAGCCAGCGCAGCAACAACCCCAACAGCACTGCCCACCCGATCTGGTGCGCGAATCCCCACGCAATCGCCGCCGGATCGAGCCGGCCCAACAGCAGCTCCAGCGGAAAGGCCAGCATAGCGCGGAACGGCAGCCACGCCAGCACTGCCGTCACCGGCGGCGGCAACAGGTCGAGTGGGATTAGGTAGCCGCTGCTGAAGGCATAAACTCCAAACCAAAAATCTTGCAACGCCAGCACTTGCGTCCACCAAAAACTGAGCACGCCGATGCAGCACTGGTTAAGGAAATAGACTGTAAACGCCAGCGCCATTGCGAGCGGCAAGGCGGCCAAACTGAGCGGATCGGGCCGGGGGATGGCGCCGGGAGCGATCAGAGCGGCGATCAGCGCGATCGGTGCAACCATAATCAGGCGCAGCGGCTTGTCGGCCAGTGCCATCGCCAGATAGCGCCAGAGCGGATGTATCGGACGCAACAGGTGCGGCGACAACTCACCCAAGCGGATGTCGCGCTCCATATCCCAGATGATCCAGACCCCAGTCAGTTGGCGAATGCAGAGCGCACCGACAAAATAGGCGACGAAATCATCGCTGGCATAGCCGCCGATTACGCCATCGCCGGCTAGCGTGCGCCAGACGGCCAGCATGATCAGCGGTAGCATACCAGTGATGACCCAGATGAACAGTTGGGCGCGATAGGCGAGGGCATCGGCCCATGCCGCGCGCATCAAGACGGCGAATTTGGCTGGCATAAGACTGTCGCTATCAGTACAAGAACGATTGCGGTTTTAGGATGACACATGCGCGTAGAGGTTGTTGATGGCTTTGTGATGAGCTCATTTACCCTCACCCCCAGCCCCGCTCCCGTAACACGGGAGCGGGGAGTTCTATTCAGTCCGTGCAGGCATCCGTCCCGCGCAAGCGGGAGATTGCTTCGGGCGCTGCGCGCCCTCGCAATGACAGGAGTGTACGCACCATGCCCGCAGGGCGCGAATGGCGCGTATCAGCAACACTACCATTGCTGGCAGCCGGTCTTTCGCCAGTGTTCCCTCACTTCCAGCCGCGCTCCCTCTAGCGCGGGAGAGGGGCGCTGCTGCATTCCGCTCCCGCAATACCTTGCCCATTATCCAGCGGCTCCCTCGCTCTCGCCGTGAGGCGGGAGCGGGGATTGGGGGGTGAGGGCGTCAACGCAAAGCCGCAAAGCAAGCAAAGCCGCAGAGGATGACAACGCAAAGGCGCAAAGGACGCCGAGAGCGCGAAGGGGGGGGATTGGGATCATCCTCTGCGCCCTCGGCGTCCTCTGCAGTAAAAAAGCTTACCCCCACCCCTTGGTCGTCTCCTCTTTATTTTTCGAGGCTTTTGTGTTTTTGTGGCTATTCACTCCGCGTCCTCTGCGCTCTCGGCGGTAAACCCGATCCGACCCTCACCCCCGTCCCCGCTCCCGCACCAGCGGGAGCGGGGCGCTACTGCTTCCCGCTTCACGATGCCGTTCCCGCCAACCCCGCCTAACCCCCTCTCCCGCCGTCAGGTGGGAGAGGGGGTTAGGCGGGGCGAACGCAAACAGTGGCTGTATTGTACCAGACAACTTCCCCACTTTGGATTATGATAGAAACGGTATCGCTCTTGCATTCGGAGACCCCATGCGAATCGCGTTTCTCGACTCGTGGCTCCAGCAGGTAGCCGAAGGCAGCGGCACCGCCGCTGCAATCGGCGGCTTGGGCCGCGCCCTCCGCGCTCACGGCCATCACGTTGCCCGCATTGCCCCGCCGGTGGCATGGCCGCCGAACCTCACCCTGCGCCGGTTATTGTTTAATCTGTACATTCCTGCCCTCCTGCGCGCATTGCCCTACGACTTGATCGTCGGGGTGGATATTGACGGCGTATTGGTAGCGGGGCGCGTCACTACACCGTATGTGTGCAGCGTGAAAGGAGTGATTGCCGAAGAGCTGCAACACGAGCGCGGCAATGTGCGCCGCCTGCTCTGGCTGCTCTCGCGGCTAGAGCGGATCAATGCCCGTCGCGCGCCGTTGGTCATCACCACCAGCGACTATTGCCGGCGCAGCATCCAGCACCACTACGGCGTGCCAGCCGAGCGCATCCGGCTGGTGCCGGAAGGAATCGATCTGGCGGCATGGCCGCCGCCGGCGCCGCGTGGCGCCGGCCAGACCATTCTGTGCGTAGCCCGCCAATACCCGCGCAAACGCATCGCCGACCTGATCCGCGCTTTTGCGCATGTCCGGCAACATCTGCCCGCCGCCGAATTGGTGATCATCGGCGACGGGCCAGAACACAACAACCTGCGCGCGCTGGCCACCGAATTGAACTTGGGATCGGCTTGCCGCTTGCTTGGGGCGATACCCGACGATGATGAAGTGAAGGCATGGTACTACCGTGCCGATCTCTTCTGCTTGCCCAGCGTGCAAGAGGGGTTTGGTATCGTCTTTCTTGAAGCGATGGCTGCCGGTTTGCCGGTCGTCGCGACTACCGCCGCCGCGATTCCCGAAGTGGCGCCCCACGGCGAGGCGGGTCTCTTGGTTCCGCCCGGCGATGTACCGGCCTTGGCAGCGGCATTGACCACCCTGCTGGCCGATCCAGCCCTTCGCCAGCGGTATGGCGCGTTTGGCCGCGAGTATGTCGCCCGCTTCGACTGGATGCGGATAGCAGAACGATTTTTGGAAGTGACGCGGGGATGGTGAGCGGCTTTTCCTGTCATTGCGAAGGAGCGGCGGCGCCTAGCATCGCTGGGTGGCGCGCGACCGAAGCAATCTCCCGCTGAAGTGGGAACGGACGCTGAGGGGGATCGTTCCGTGCTCGGGGGGGATTGCTTCGCCGCCTGCGGCGGCTCGCAATGACATACAGGAATCAGCTTTCATCATCATCAAGAGTAGTACAATCTGAGCAGAAGGCAAGCTGTAGACTTACCTTCGTTCAGCGCGAAAGAACCCTATGTCGATTAAAGTACGTGGCCTGCGCAAATACTACCAAGTCCATCGCAAAGAGGCCGGCCTCGCCGGCTCGTTGCGCGCGTTCGTGCGCCGGCGTTACGAGACGGTGAAGGCCGTAGATGGGATTGATTTCACCATCGCCCCCGGAGAAATGGTCGGGTTTCTTGGCCCCAACGGCGCCGGCAAGACCACGACGCTGAAGGTGCTGGCCGGTCTGCTCCATCCGACCGCAGGCGAAGTGCGGGTGCTGGGGTTTACGCCGTTTGATCGCCAGACTGCGTTCCTCAAGCAGATTACGCTGGTGATGGGACAAAAGCAGCAACTGCTGTGGGATCTGCCGGCGATCGAGACCTTTGAAGTCAATCGGGTGATCTTCGAGGTGCCCGCTGCCGAGTACCGGCGCACGCTCAATGAGCTGATCGAACTACTTGAACTCGGTGACTTGCTCAATAAGCAGGTGCGCAAGTTGAGTTTAGGTGAGCGGATGAAGTGCGAATTGGCGGCAGCCTTGCTTCATCGCCCCAAGGTGCTCTTCCTCGATGAGCCGACCATCGGTCTCGATGTAACAATGCAGGCCCGCGTGCGCGAGTTTGTCGCCGAATACAACCGGCGCTACGGTGCGACAGTGTTGTTGACCAGCCACTATATGGCCGACGTCACCGCCCTCTGCCGGCGGGTGATCGTGATTAACCACGGACGCTTGCTCTACGATGGCAACTTGCAAAGTATGGTTGAGCAGGTCGCGCCGCACAAGATCATTCATTTGGTGTTGAGCGAGCCGGTGCCGGTCGAGGTATTGGCCCGCTACGGCGAGGTGCAGCGCGCCGACGGGCTTGCGGTCGAATTGAAGGTTGCCCGCCACGACACCACCCGCACCGGCGCTCGCCTACTAGCCGAGTTACCGGTGGCCGATGTCAACATCGCCGAGCCGCCGATCGAAGAGATCATTGGCGAGGTCTTTGGCCAACCGGTGTAAAGACACTGTATGCGCTATATGAAGTAACCCTGTAGCGCCGCCCGGCGGTGCGGCGTTCGGCCAGCGGTGCGCGATCAGGAACGAGCTGATAGCGCCGCCCGGCGGTGCGGCGTCCGGCCAACAGGGGGAAAGACGACGCATACAGCCTCCTTACCCCGCCGCAACCACCTCCTCGGCGGCGACAATCGCGCCGCGGGTGCGCATTTCGGTCAATGTCAACACACCGTTAACCACCGCTACCGGCTGGACACTAGTATCTTCGCGAGCGGCAAGCACAGCGTGCGGCCCAATTTGCGCCCGGTCATCGATCCACGAATGGCTGATCATCGCGCCAGCGCCAATCATCACCTCGTTGCCGATCACCGATCCGCCAATCATCGCCTCGCTGCCAATCGTTGCTCCGGCTTCGATCGCCGACGCGATGATCAATGTCCCCGGCCCGACCACCACTCGCGGGCCAATCACGGCTGGCCCAACGATCTTCGCTTGCGGGCCAATGACTGCGCCCTTGCCAATCACCACCACCCCCTCAATATCCGCCTCTGGGTCAATCCGCGCAGTAGGTGCAATCTGCGATTGTGCCAACCGCGCCAGCAAAAACCGCGCCGCCAGCAAGGCTTCCCACGGTGTGCCGACCGGAATCCAGTGACCGGTACAGAGGTGGCAAACGATCGGATGGTGATTAGCCAACAACGTGATCAAATCGGTTAATTCGAGTTCGCCGCGCGGCGAAGGGATGATTTGGCGTAACAACGGAAACACCGCTTCGTCAAAATGGTAGATGCCAGGGTTGGCGAGCGCATTTGCCGGCGGGTTGGCCGGCTTCTCGATAATCCGGTACACCAGCCCATCTTGCACATCGAGCACGCCAAACGAACGCGGATCGGCGACGCGCAACCCGGCGACGGCATAGCGGTGCTGGCTCACCCCAATGACATCGGCGCGGTCGATCAAATTATCGCCATAAAGCAGCAAAAACGGTTCGTCAATCGGTTCGGCGGCTAGCAATGCGCCAGCCGTACCGTTAATCACCGTCTGATGAACGTAGCGTAGCGCCATCCCGCGATACGAATCGCCAAACGCGGCGATGATCTGATCGGCCCGATAGCCGACCACTAACGTCACCCGTTCCACCAACCCTACTAGTTCATCAAGAATATGGGCTAGCAGCGGTTGGCCGAGCAGCGGGATCAACGGCTTAGGACGATGTTCGGTCAGTGGCCGTGTGCGGGTAGAGGCGCCGGCAACGAGAATGACTGCGTGGCGAGCAGCAGGCATGGTCTCCTCCCTTAACGGATCGGTCCAGTCTCAGGATACCATGACCTGTGGAATTGTTTGCCAAACCGCAATCGCGGTGAAGGCGCAAAGGAAGCAAAGACGCAAAGGAACTAAACGCAACGGCGCAAAGGAAGCAAAGACGCAGAGGAACTAAACGCAGAGGCGCAGAGGGCGCAAAGTACGCGGAGGGTTTGGTGGGGGGATACGAGCAAGCTTGTACCCCGCCCGCCTCCGCGTCCACTGTGCCTGATGCTCCCATCCCAGCCCTCCCCCGGAGGGGGAGGGAGTCAGCCATACCCCTCCCTCAGCGGGGGAGGGGAAGGGGGTGGGGGCAAAACCAATGCCAAGGCGCAGAGGAAGCAGAGGCGCAGAGGGTCGAAACGCAAAGGCACCGAGCACGCAAAGCACGCAAAGGGTTTGGTGGACGGGGTACAAGTGCGCTGGTGTCCCGTCCTTGCACTGTCCGCTGCGCTCGCTGCGGTAAACTGACACCCTCCTAGCCCGCTCCCCCAGCGGGGTTGAGGGGCGGACAGAACGGGTTGATCGAGTACAACGGTCGATCGCTGTACGATGCCGTAAAGCCTCGTGCTGCGTGCCTCATCACCCCTCCCCCAGCGGGGGAGGGGCAAGGGGTGGGGGCATCAGCCCGCGCAGCGGGCTTCGTAACCCTAGCCCGGCTCTTCAGGGCCGGGTTCCTGACAAATGTTCTGTCCGCCCTTGAACTCCCAGCGGCGGAGGGGGTTGGGGGTGGAGGCAAAACCAATGCAACGGCGCAAAGGAAGCAAAGACGCAGCGGTTGGGAAAACGCAAAGGCGCAGAGTACGCAAGGCATGTAGAGGGTTTAGCAGGGAGAAATACGAGCGCACTTGCGCCCCTGCCCTCCTCCGCGCCCTCTGCGGTAAACTAACCCCTAGGGTTATCCACCTGCCAACTGGCGGGTCAGCAAAATCGCCTGCGCCACTTCGCGCATCGTCTTGCGATTGCGCATCGCCAGTTGCTGAATGCGGCGGAAGGCTTCCGCTTCGCTGAGACCGTGCAGATCCATCAGTACACCCTTGGCCTGCTCAATCTCCTTACGGGTTTCGAGCCGGTCACGCAACGCGATGACTTCATTGCGGCGCGCTTGATAGACCTGCCAGCGGGCCAGCGTCACCTCAATCAACGGCATCAACTCAGCATCGCGGAAGGGTTTTGTCAAATAGCCAAAGACGCCGGCCATCCGCGCTCGTTCGGCCAATTCCCGCGACGCCGAGGCCGTGAGCAGAATCACCGGCGCCAACCCTTCGTGGCACAAGATGGTTGCCGCTTCTAAGCCATCAAGATGCGGCATTTTGTAATCGAGCAACACCAAGTCAGGCCGCATCTGGCGCGCCATTGCCACCGCTTGCTGTCCGTCCGCCGCTTCACCAACGATCAAATAACCGAGCGCGAGCAACGTCTCGCGCAGGTGTATCCGGATCAACGATTCATCATCAGCAATCAAGAGTCGCGCTGCCATGCGTGCTCCCGAAACAATAAGCACCCGCCGCCGCAACGGTGCGACGCGCAGGTGGCATCAATGCGATGTGTCAATGTAACTTCAAGTATACGCTTTGGCAGCGATGAATGCTATGGCAGAATTGCACAATGAAAGACGGGGGAAATTTGTAGAGACGTACCCGTTACGGGTTCGCCGGTTCGACTCCGTGGCCGGCAGTGATGTGGCTGAGGTCAATTGTCCCGCCTCGCAGTATAAAACCGCCCTCGAAGGGGTTCTCGGCAAGGAAAAAGGGCGTGTCGAGATCGACGAAGCGGAAGCCGCCCAAACCGGCGGCGAAGTGGGCCGACATGGTCATGGCGAGGATCGACTCGACCATGCCGCCGATCATCAGCCCTAACCCGGCAGCGCGGGCAATGGCGGCCATTTCGAGCGCCTCGATCACACCAGTCTTCATCAATTTAATGTTGATCACATGGGCTGCTCGCTCGTGAGCGATGCGTAACACATTCAGCGCGCTGGCAGCCATCTCATCGGCGGCGATGGGAACGCCGCCCCACTGCACCAGTTGGCGCATGCCGGCCCAATCGCTGGCAGGCACCGGCTGCTCAACCAAGGCCGGCACGATCTGCTGCAAGCGCAACGCGCCGAGCAATTCCATCATCGCCTCGGCGGTCAAACCGCCATTGCCATCGAGAATCAACGGCGCGTCGGGAGCAAGCGCGCGAATAGCGGTAATACGGGCTAAGTCGTGGCTCAGTTCGCTACCGCCGATTTTGACCTTGATCTGGCGAATGCCTCGATCGAGAATATCGAGCGTGGCCAGCGCCGCCGCTTCGACCGTGCCGGTGGTGATGGTCATATCGGTCTCGAGCGTATGGCTAGCGCCGCCAAAGAAGACGTACAGCGGCAACCCGTAATGGCGGGTGAGGGCATCGATCACCGCCGTCTCGATGGCGCAACGGGCCGAGCCGTAGCTGCCGATCTGCTCGCGCAACTGGCAGGCAATGGCCCGCCATTCGCGCGCGTCAGCACCCTCTACCGCCGAACGCACCGACTCAATCGCCGCTTGCGCGCCGGCCTGTGTCTCGCCGTTAAACGCCGGGAAGGGGGCCGCTTCCCCGTAACCGCGGATGCCGTTCGCCAGTTCGACCGTTACCAACAGATTACGGGCCACGTCTTGCGCGCCGCCGGCAATACCAAACGGACTGTGCAACGGAATATCGAGCGGCATCACCGACAAAGCGCGGATGGTGGTCGTCATAGACTGCTCTCTGCTACACCAAAACTACTTGTAAATTCGTGGCTCCCCCTCACACCCGATACTGCCGGCGCAGATAGACCGTAATCGTCACCAACACCATCACCGCACCTAGCACCTGCCAGATACTCTGCAACTGCTCGCCGAGCAGCAGAGCAGCTAATGCCAGCGCGCTCACCAGCCGCCAACCCATTGTGCTGCTCACCAGCGGCGCACCGAGTTGGCGCAGGGCCACAATCTGGCCGAGGTTCGCACCCAACAACACAAAGACCACGAATGCGGCAAACACCGCCCAATCGTACGGGCCAATCTCGCCAAATCGCTGCCATGGCTCGCCCAAGAGCACGCTCATCGCGCCGCAAGTGACCGTCAGCGCGATCAGTTGAATCACCAGCATCGCTTCGGCTCGCACCTTGCCCGCCCCGGTTGCGCGCGGCACCAGTATCATATAGAGCGCCAGCGCACACGCCGAGACAAAGGCGATCGCGATGCCAAGCAGATCGCTTGCCGTCAAGCGCAAAATCGTACCGCTAGCAACATCGCCGCTCATCAGCAACAACGAGCCAACGATCGAGAGCGCGATAGCGGGCAGCGTAAACGGCGGCAGCCGCTCGCGGAAGAAGAGCTTGCTCAGCAGCGCGACGATCAACGGGGTGAGCAGCGTGATCAGTTGCACATAGATCGCCAGCGTGAAGCGCGCCGAAGTCAAGTTCGTCATCGCGCGCACGCTTACCACCAGCGCAAACAGCCAGATGATCGGCGTCACCCAGACCTTGCGGTCAACGTGGCGATAGGCAAAGGGGAGATAGACCAGCAGCGCGAGCGCATTGCCGAGGCTGAGAATCGCCATACTAGGCAAGTGGCTTATGGTCTGGAGATAACGGGCTAGCACCGGGTAGGCGCCCCAGCCGGTGTGGGCAAAGAGGGCCACCGCCAACCAGAGCCACGAGACTCCGGCGCGGGTTGCAGTTGCAGATGAATTGCTCATAACGGGTATTATAGCAAAGGTTGATTGAGCCATAAACGAAGCGGAGACGGCCCCTCCTGTCATTGCGAGGGAGCGGCGGTGCCCCAGCTTTGCTGGGGGGCGTGCGGCCGAAGCAATCTCCTGCTTCAGCGAGAATGGACGCTGAGAGGGATCGTCCCGTACCCGTGGAGGATTGCTTCGCTGCCTGCGGCGGCTCGCAATGACAGATAGGGGAGCGGGAACGGCGGCTGAGAGGGATCGTCCCGTGCTCGGTTCAAGGGCGTAACATCTATTCAGAACAACCGCTTCCCGGTGGGAAGTGCCCCCGGCCCTGAAGGGCTAGGGTTACGAAGCCCGCTGCGCGGGCTGATGGCCCTCACCCTCGGCCCTTCTCCCACCTTGCGGCGGGCGAAGGGAGGCGCTGTGTTGCTGCACAGGCACACACTCAACCGAACATGATGATCGCCCCTCTCCCGCAACGCGGGAGAGGGGGAGGGGGTGAGGGTGAACTGGTGCATTTCGCTGCCATCAATCGTAGCTACGCTCATGTGTTCGGTTCGTCCTTGCACCGTGCTCGTGGGGGATGGGGGATTGCTGCGCTGCGCTCCGCTCGCAATGCCAGATGGGGGAGCGGGAGGAGTGCGTGCAGCCATCCCTCCCGTGCTCGGAGGGGATCGCTGCGCCGCCTGCGGCGGCTCGCAATGCCAGATGGGGGAGCGGGAGGAGTGCGTGCAGCCATCCCTCCCGTGCTCGGGGGGGATTGCTTCGCCGCCTGCGGCGGCTCGCAATGTAATATTGGCACGTGCATTCGTTGGCATCAGGAGGATCGCTATGCCCATTGACCTCGCTGATCTGATCGCCGCTGGCGGCGTACTGGCCGGCCCGGCGTATACCGATACCTTCACCGATTGGAGTTACGACTCGCGTTTGACCAATGCCGGCGAGTGTTTTATCGCTCTCCGCACGGCGCGGGCCGATGGCCACGACTATATTCCGGCGGCGATTGCTGCCGGCGCGCGGGGGGTGCTGTGCAGCCGCCCGCCCCACGATGCCGGCAACGCGACGGTGATTGTCTGCCCCGATCCGCAGGCGTTGTTGCTGCGCTGGGCCAGTGCCCGCTTGCGCGCGCTGCATCCCACTGTGATCGCTGTGACCGGCGGGATCGGCAAGACCCTCGCCCGGCGCGCGATTGCTGCTGTGCTCAGCCAGCAGGCCGCTACCTTCCAAAGCCGGCGCAATTTCAATTCGCTGTTGGGCTTGCCGATTGCGCTCGCCCGCCTGCGCGACGGTGATCGCTATGCGGTGCTCGAATTCGCCGGCGAGCAGCTTGCCCCGCTTGCGGCTGCGTTTCCGCCCCACCTTGCCGTGATCACGCCCGCCGCCGATCCGGCAATGGCGGCATATTTGGCAGATCAAGGCGCACAACTGCTCATCGTCGCCGAACCGTTCCGTTACACTGGCGCGAGTGGGATTGATCTACGAGCGACGGCGATTGAGTACGGGCGTGATGGCGTCTCGTTCCTTGCCCAGAGTAGTGAAAGCAACCTCGCGATCACCACCCCGCTGCTCGGCCCTCCCGGTGTGGCGGCGGCGCTGGCAGCGGTAGCAGTGGGCCGGGTGTGCGGAGTGGCGCCGGAGGCGATTCAGCAGGCGTTGGCCCAGCTCGAAGCGCCGGCAGGACGTCTGCGGCCTGTGGCGGGGGCGCAGGGAGAGACGATCCTCGACGATAGCTTCAATGCTACGCCGCTGGCGATGCGGGCCGCCTTGCAAACACTGGCCGCTTTACCGGCGCGGCGACGGATTGCGGTGTTGGGCACGCCAACCGAATTGCCGGCAATTGACCCGACCCCGATCTTGACCGAACTCGGCGCGCAGGCGGCGCAGAGCGCCGACTACCTCGTGCTCAAGGGGATCGGTGCGGCGACAATGGCCCACGCTGCGCGCCTCGCCAATCCGGCGGCAAGCATTCACGTTGTTGATACCAACGACGCGGCGCGGGCAGCGCTGCCCGCCGATCGAGGTAATAACGATCTTGTGTTGGTATCGGGCGGCGCCAGCGAACGGCTAGAACAGGTGATCGCGCCGCTGCTCGCCGTCGATCATCTACCTGAACGCTTGCTGGTGCGACAAGAACCGGCATGGCGCAGTGTGCGGATCGGCGATCCGGGCCGCCCGACGTGGGTGCATCTCGATTTGTCCGCCATTGCCGATAACGTCCGCGCCCTCCGCGCCCATGCCGGCGTGCCGCTGATGGTCGTGCTCAAAGGTGATGGGTATGGTCACGGCGCTGCGCGGGTAGCGCGGGCGGCGTTAGCTGCCGGAGCGGAGTCAGTGGCCGTCGCGACGCTCGGCGAAGGGCGTGCGTTACGTGCCCAAGGCATCAACGCGCCGATTCTGGTCTTGGGCTATACCCCGCCGTGGCAGGTTGCCGACGCGATCCGGCTTGATCTGATGATCACACTCTTTGACGACGACACCGCACAGGCGCTCAGCGCTGCGGCGGCGGAATTAGGCCGGCCCGCGCGGGTTCACATCAAAGCCGACACCGGCATGGCCCGGCTAGGGCTGCCGCCTGCCGAAGTAGGCCCGTTTCTCCACCGGCTCCGCGATCGCCCCGGCATCGAGCCAGTTGGTCTTTACACCCACTTTGCTCGCGCCGACGAAGCCGATCCTACACCAACCACCCAACAACTGGCCCGCTTTCAGGCCATCCTCACCGAGATCACCAGCGCCGGCTTGCGCCCGCCAATCGTTCATGCGGCCAACAGCGCCGCCACATTACGCTTCCCAGCCGCGCGCTTTGATATGGTGCGACCCGGTCTCGCCTGCTACGGCCTCGCCCCCAGTCTAGATGCGCCACTCTTGCCCGGCATGCGCCCGGCCCTCAGCTTCTACAGCGAAGTCGCCCAAGTGCGCGCGCATCCTGCTGGCACGCCAATCTCGTACGGCGGCGTCTACGTCACCCCGCGCCCAGCGCGCATCGCCACCATCCCGGTTGGCTACGCCGACGGTCTCCGCCGGTCGCCGCCGTGGCGTGAGGTGCTGATTCGTGGTCGCCGTGCCCCCATCGTCGGGCGCATCTGCATGGACTACATCATGGTTGATGTCACCGGCATTCCGGGAGTGCAGCGCGGCGATGCAGTGACGATCATTGGGCGGCAGGGTGATGATGCGATATGGGTGGATGAAATTGCCGGCTGGCTGGGTACAATCAGCTATGAAGTGTTGACTGGCATCTTGCCGCGTGTGCCGCGTGAGATTTAATATGGAGTGCGACAGTCAAACTGCTGCACTCCATGCGGTACAGAAATAGCCACAAAGAAACGCAAAATGTATATTTTTATTCGTGTATTTTGTATCTTTTTATGGCTGTTTTTTATAATTCTCGCGCGTGATGTACCGCTGAGGACGGGTAGGGGGAGCCGTGTCCACTGCCACAGCGATGCCTAGTAGGGCAACAGGGGCTTGACAAACCCGGATTGTCTTTGCAATAGTCATGTGCGCCACCCAAATCATTGCTTCATCGGCAGAATGTGCTGTCCAATTCGCCACTGCAATCCGTAGCGTTTGCCGATCGTTATGTTTTGGTGGATACCATGATGCTGCGGCAGCGAACGGTGCGGATGTGGTTTGGACTAGTCTGTTTGGCGTTGTGGGTGTCGTTGCTGCCACCGGCAGCGGTGCGGGCTGAGCCGCCGTTGCCACCATTGAGCAATCCTCCCCCATCACCCCCGATAGATGAACTTATGGGCCAGCAGCAATTACCACCGTCGTTTCCCGATCTGATTCCGGTTGCGATGGTTTGCGATGTCATATGGTGCGGATAGCGTGGTTGGTCAGTGCATGACTCACCGCAGGGAACGCCGGGGAAGCGGAGAGTGGGTTTCACCCCTGCGCTTTCTGCGGTAAAACCCTACCCTTGGCCGGTTCCTGAGCGCGGATACCATCGCCCCCGGCGTGCAGGCGTTGACCCTGTGGCCCAGCGACCTCATCGCGCAATCAGCGTGGCGCGCGGGGGGCGGTTAACCAGCACACGACTCACCGCGGAGGATGGGGGCTTTCCCCTCTGCTTCCTCCGCGTTCTCTGCGGTAAAATCTTGCGTGGCCAGTTCCTGAGCGCGGATACTATCATACCGCCGCGCAACCGGTGTGGCGGGCGGTTACCTCATCTGCTGCGGAGATGCTCTCGCGTGCGCGACATAAGTTGGCAAAACGCAACGATCTATGTTATAATGACGGCGCTTATATTAGGAACGCCGGGCTGCGCCGGCCCGCGCGCGATTACACGAGGAGGAACTGCTCGTGGCGCTTGAAAAAGAGGAAAAGTCGCAAATTATCAACGGCTATCAGATCCACGAGACTGATACCGGTTCGCCCGAAGTTCAGGTCGCGCTCTTGACCGAGCGGATCAACCAGTTGATCGAGCATTTGCGCGTCCATATCCACGACCATCACTCGCGGCGCGGTCTGCTCAAGCTTGTCGGGCGGCGGCGGCGGCTGCTCAACTATCTGCAGTCCAAGGATCGCGAACGCTACCGCAATGTTATCAATCGCCTCGGTCTGCGCCGCTAGTATGATAGGGGCAACCGTCAGTGTAAGCTAAGGTCAACGAGGGCGCCAGCGGCATTTGCCGCCCGGCGCTCTTTGCTTGCAGTCGTCTGGCGCGGTGGTTCGGGATTGGCGCATGCGCGTGAGTCGCTCGCGCGTATCCGCCAGTGCCGAACTCCGCGCCCCGGCCGCGGTCGTGCGGCCGCCATGGTTTCAGTGGGGCGCACTGGCGCCTCAGTTAAGCAGGAGTTGTAAGGAAGTATGACAGAGCGGAAGATTTACACCGTGAGCGCGGAGATTGCCGGCCGTACTTTGACCCTTGAAGCCGGTCGTTTCGCCGAACAGGCCGATGGCGCGGTGGTGGCGCGGTATGGCGATACGATGCTGCTGGCCACTGTTGTCTGCGCCAAAGAGGCGCGGGAAGGAACCGATTTCTTCCCCCTCACTGTTGATTACGAAGAGAAGATGTACGCCGTGGGCAAGATTCCCGGCAATTTCTTCAAACGCGAAGGCCGCCCCACCACCACTGCGATTCTCATCTCGCGGTTGACCGACCGCCCGCTGCGCCCCCTCTTCCCCAAGGGGTTCTATAACGAAGTGCAGGTGATTATCACCACCTTCTCGATCGATATGGAGAATGACCCCGGCCCGCTGGCGATTATCGCCGCCTCGGCAGCGTTGTCGATCAGCGATATTCCTTTTGCTGGCCCGGTCGGCGCGGTGCAGATGGGCCATCTCAACGGCCAGTTGGTCGTTAACCCCAAGATGGGCGAGATGGAGCAGAGCCGGCTCGATCTGGTCGTCGCCGGCACCAAAGATGCGGTGCTGATGGTCGAGGCTAGCGCGCATGAGTTGACCGAAGATGAGATGTTGCAGGCGGTGATTGATGGCCACGCCGTTTGCAAGCAGATTTGCGATCTGCAAGAGCAGTTGGTGCAGCTTTGCGGCAAGCCTAAGCGCCCCTTCACCCCGCCGGTCGTCGATACCTCGCTCGAAGAGGCGATCAGCGTGTGGATGGGTGATCGCTTACGCCAAGCGGTGCGCAGCCCGATTAAGCAGGAGCGCGAGGCGCAGACTGAGGCGCTGAAGGCTGAGGTGATCGCGCACTTTACTGCCGATGAGCCTGAGGAAGAGATTCCGAACCGCACCAAAGAGGTCAGCAAGGCGTTTGAGAAGCTGCTCAAGGATGAAGTGCGCAACGCGATCCTCGATGAAGGGATTCGCGTTGATGGCCGTGCTCTCGATGAGATTCGCCCGATCAGCATCGAGGTCGGCGTGGTGCCGCGCGTCCACGGTTCAGCCGTCTTTACCCGCGGCCAGACGCAGGTGCTGACCATTACTACTCTTGGCTCGCCCGGCGATGAGCAGAAGGTGGATGATCTCGGCATCGAGACGACTAAACGCTACATTCACCACTATAACTTCCCGCCGTTCAGCACCGGCGAGGTGCGCCGGCTCGGTACGCCGCGCCGCCGCGACATCGGCCACGGCGCGCTCGCTGAGCGATCGCTGTACGCGGTGCTGCCGAGCGAAGAGGAGTTTCCCTACACGATCCGGCTCGTCTCTGAGGTGCTCTCGTCGAATGGTTCGTCGTCGATGGCGTCGGTCTGCGGTTCGTCGCTCAGCCTGATGGATGCTGGCGTGCCAATTAAGGCCCCCGTGGCTGGGGTGGCGATGGGCTTGATTACCGATGAAGATGGGCGCTGGCGCGTGTTGACCGATATTCAGGGTCTTGAAGATGCGCTCGGTGATATGGACTTTAAGGTAGCCGGCACCGCGAAGGGTGTCACCGGGTTGCAGATGGATATCAAGACCACCGGGATTACCTACGAGATTATGCGGCAGGCGTTTGCGCAGGCCCGCGCCGGTCGGCTCTTTATTCTCGATAAGATGAATGCGGTGATAAGCGCACCGCGGCCTGAGTTGTCGATCTATGCGCCGCGGATTATGACCATCCAGATTCCGGTCGAGAAGATCGGCGCGCTGATCGGCCCCGGCGGCAAGACGATCCGCAATATCTGCGATACCACCGGCGCCCAGATTGATATCGAAGACGACGGTCGCGTCTTTATCACCACGCCCGACGGCGAGGCGGCCAAGAGGGCGATCAGTATGATCGAGGGCCTGACCCGCGAGGCCAAGGTGGGCGATATCTTCCTTGGCAAAGTGGTGAGCATCAAGCCGTTCGGCGCGTTCGTCAATATCTTGCCTGGCAAAGACGGCATGGTGCATGTGTCAGAGCTTGACGACAAGCGGGTCGAGAACGTCGAAGATGTGGTCTCGCTCGGTGACGAGATCAATGTGATGGTGATTGACATTGACCGCACCACTGGCAAGATTAGTCTCAGCCGGCGGGCGGTGCTCACCGGCGAGACGCCGGAAGAGCGGAAGGCCACCGGCACTGCGCCCCGCCCCCGTCCCCGCGAAGAGTCGCGTGGCGGGCGGGAG
>NZ_DAOTWH010000341.1:0-20241 GCF_034435895.1 Chloroflexus sp. | reverse complement strand
CGCGAAAGAGGTCGGGCCGCTCGCGCCGAAAGGCCAGCGCGGTGGCGATGGTGTAGAGCTTGATCCGGCCATCGGCGGCGGTAGCCAGCAATGCTTCCGCCAACGCCTGCGCCCCTCGTTCGGCCCGCTGCGCGCGCAACTCGGCCAGCAGCGCCACCCGGAGCTGAAAATCAACCGGTCGCCGGTTGTCAGGATCAACCAGACTAACATCCCACAACTCGCATCCCTGATAGAGATCGGGCACTCCCGGCGTCGCTAGTCGCGCGAGGGTTTGGGTCAAGCTGTTGAAACGTCCGAAAAACGCGACCCGCTTGGCGAAGGCATCAAGGCTCTCAAGAAAGCGGCGCGAACGGCGCGGGTCGAGAATGCCAGTGACGAACCGCTGCATTGCAGCATCGTACTCGGCGTTGGGGTTGATCCAGCTCGTATTGACCTTCGCCTCACGGGTGGCCTTTTCCATATAGGCGACCATCCGTTCGGTGAAGCGGGGCAGATGCTCCATCCCTTCCCACGCCCCCACCAGCGTCTGGTAGAGCAGATACTCGTCATTGCGGCTCGGCGCCATCCCGCCCTCGATCTGGCTGCGCTTCGCCGCATTCAGCCGGCTCCATTGCACGACGTGCTTGCGCCATTCGTCGGGCAGCTCGCTCAACACGCTGATGCGAGCGCGCACATCTTCGCTGCGTTTGGTATCGTGGGTAGAGGTTGTCACCATACTGTGCGGCCAGTGCTGTTGCCGCTCTTGGGCAGCCTGATGCAGCTCGGCTACATCGTTGCCAAAGAGTTCGGGGTGTCCGCCCACCTCATTAAGCGCGACCAGCCGGTTGTAGACGTAGAAGGCCGTATCTTCCACCCCCTTCGCCATCACCGGCCCGCTCAGTTGCTGAAACTTCATCACAAAGCGCACCACGTCATCGCGCACCTCTGGCGCAAAGTGGTTGAGATTACGCAAGAGCAACGTCTCTTCGAGAAAGTCGAAGATCTGCGCTGCCGTGCGCGGGTTGCGTCGTTTCGCCTCGCGCACTGCCGCCCGGATCGCCTGCTCGTCGCGCTCGCTGACCACGCCATCTGTGCTGATGTAGGTGCGGTACACCGGCATGCCGGCAATCACCTCGCGGATGGCGAAGGTCAGACTGTTGCGGGTAAAGTCGCGGTAGCGGCGGGTGCGCTCGGCTAGCCGGTCGAGCAGATGGCTGAGCGTGTTGACTTCGCTCGCCAGCGCGACCAGCATAATCTCCTTCTTTTTGCTGTTGACCAGATTGGCGAAGGTGGGTTGCGGCCCGGCAAACTGGCTGTACAGCCGGTTGAGCGCGCGCTGGCTGCTGCGGTCGATCAAGGCGCCGCCGATCTGGTTGAGGAAATCGTAACCGGTAGTGCCGGCCACTGCCCAATCGGCGGGCAACGGTTCGCCGTGGCTGAGAATCTTCTCGGCTACCACATAGAGCGGCCACAACCGTTCGCCGCGCTCAGCCTGCGCCAACCGCTCGCGAATCTGCTCATCGAGATCGGCGGGGGCGCTGCCGCCAAAGCGCACCGCCGCCGCATAGCGCAGGTAGCTCTCTTGTAATTGGCGGAAGTAGGCTGCCGGCTGCCACAGACCGTCGGGGTGATCGATGCGGGCGCCGGTAGCAATCCCCTCCGTCAACAAGCGCAAGATCAGATCGTGGGTCGCCTGCAACACCTCTGGCAGCTCAACCCGGATGGCGGCCAGATCGTTGATGTCGAAAAAGCGGCGGTAGTTGATCTCTTCGGTCGCCACCCGCCAGAACGCCAGCCGGTACGATTGGCGGGAGATCAAAGAATCAAGCAAGTCAAAACTTTTCGGATCAGCGGGATCGCCGTTGTAATCGGCCAGCGCCTGCGCGATCATCCGGCGCACCGGTTCGCTGGCCGCCGCCAGCGTCGCGATCCGGCGCTTGATCACCTCTTTTTCGCGATTGCGCTCGATCACCCGCTCAGGCGCGGTCTCGTGGCGCGCCGGCAGGTAGCCGATCGCGGTAATGATGCTCTGCAACTCAATCGCATCAGGGTGATCCGGACCCAGTTCGCCTAACAGATCATCGAGCCGGTGGGCCAAAATATCGGCGTAACTGCGCGGATTGAGCGGGAAGCGATGCTCCCAGTAGCCCAAGCTAAACCCGCCATCGTCATCGTAAGACAAGCGCAACTCGCCCCGTTCGAGAATCACGCCGTATTGATCGCCTAGCACCGGCAACAACACCTTGCCGTGCAATTCGGGCGGTACCGGATCCCAATCAATATCGAAGTAGGGGGCAAACACCGAACTCGGCCCGTTTTCGAGCACATCGCGCCACCAATAGTTGCGCAGATCGCCGATGCCCATGTGGTTGGGCACTACATCGAGGATCACGCCGAGTTGATGGACGCGCAGCGCCTCAGCGAGCTTGGTGAAGCCTTCGGCGCCGCCTAATTCAGGATTGAGCTGCGAGTGGTCGGTGATGTCGTAACCGTGCCGGCTACCGGCGCGCGGGGTCAGGATCGGTGAGAGGTACAAGTCACTTATGCCAAGTTCGGCAAAGTAGGGAACTAGCTTGGCGACATCGGTGAAGGTCAGATCAGCGTTCAACTGCAAGCGGTAGGTTGCGCGTGGAATGTATGGTTCTGCATCAATCATGGTTCTCCCGGCGGCAGACGAAAGCGCAATTTCGCGCCGAGCGCGCGGAACAGCCGCACCCACGCATGGGCATCGGAGTAGCCCGCCTCGGATTCGGCCTTCATCTGCGGATAAACAGACTGCAACAACTCGTAGTAGACATTTTGGGCATACCAGACATCAACCTCAAACGGCAGATTGCGCGCCAAACCGACGGCTGCGTCGAGGTGGGATAGCAACGCCCGATCTTCAGGCGTTAGTTGGAAGGTCTCGCTGATGCGCCGGATGGTGCGCGAGAGGGCATAACTCAAGCCCTCGGCATCGAGGATGACGCCAGAGCGTTGCGCCTCGCGCAGCAGACTGTTGATGCGGTCGAAATCGAGCGGGTCGGCTTCAAACAAGCGACGCAGTTCGGTGTTGATAGCAAACTCGGCGGCGATCTGAAACTCGCGCGGCACCGGCATGCCCATACTGGCCAAAAACCGCATCAGCGGGGCATGGTTTTCGTAAATCTGCCGGTAGGCCGCTTCAGCTTCTGCCAAACTTGAGGTGAGGATGCGGTTGAGGATCTGGCGCTGCTCGTCGCCAAACAGCAGTTTGAGCGAGTACTGCTCTTGGCCGAAATTGCGGTCAACCAAGCGGATGACGCCGGGAATATCGGCCCGCAAGAAGAGTTCGCTCAATTCTTCGATCAGTTGCTGGTAGGCCTGCTCGCTCTGATACTCGCGCACCCCGCCGGAAATGTTGTGATCGCCGAGGTGAAGGACGCCGAAGCTGAGCCGGGTCGCTTCGCCGGTGACATTCGACTCGATGCGGATGCGACCCAACGCCAAACGCGCCTTGCCCGCCAAGAGCAGATGGTAATCTTCGCGCTCGACGGTGTAGGCATAGATCCGCTCGCGCTCGCCAGTGCTGTTGAAGAGCGAGGTCATCGCATAGTGCGCACCCACTTTGCGCAGATCGACCATCGCCGGACGCACGTGGCGCTCGTAGAGGTCGCGCCCGTTGCCGCGCGACGGCAGATTGCTGCGCGCCTGCGCCAGCCGGTCGAGGAATTCCGGCTCAAAGTCTTCGCCAAACAGCTCGTGGGCTAGTTGGAGCGCCCGCCCGGCGTACATCATTACCTGTATGGTTTCGATCCCGCTCAGGTCATCGAAAAACCAGCCGCACGAGGTGTACATCAGCATCAGATGACGCTGCAACTCCATCAGCTTCAGCGCCGCGATCCGCTGGTCTTCATCGAGCCGGCCCCGGCCATGCCGGCCAATAAAGGCAGCAACATTCTCTGGTGAACGGTCGAGAATGACGTTGATATAATCATCGCGCGCGGCCCACGGATCGATCAGCAACCGGCGGGCATAGCCCTCGAAGCGGGGGGCGATCGTGTCGCGCAGCCAGTCGAAAGCGGCACGCAGCGGCGCGCGCCATGCCTGATTCCAACCCGGATTGCCGCCGGTATTGCAACCGCAGTCGGTTGACCAGCGCCCTACGCCGTGCGCACAACTCCACGCCGTGCGTTCGATGATCTGCACTTCGTGGGTAGGGCGGTAGCGTTGCAGATACGAAGCATAGTTGGTCAGCTTGGCCAAGCCGGTCTCTTCGATGTAGTGGAGGGCGTAGGCCAGCGCCATATCGCCGTGGCGGTGGTGGTGGCCGTAGGTCTCGCCGTCGGTAGCGATGTGGGCCAGTTGCGGCCACGGACGCTGGTCGTTGAAGATACTGGCCAGCCGGTTGGCAAAGCCAACCCCGCTGCTGAGCAGGCGCTCGAAGGCGACGGCCCGCGACACTGGCCCATCGTAGAAAAAGACCGTGATCGCCCGCCCGCTCGCTAGCTTCACCAGATACGGCTGGGTCGGATCGATCCGCCCGCCGCTGACGTCGTGCCAGATCATCTCGCCGATTTTGCGCACGTGGCTGGCTTGGCTCGGTGCCAAGATGGTAAAGCGAATGCCATGTTCGGCCAAAATATCGAGCGTTTCGAGGTCAACCGCCGTTTCAGGCAACCACATCCCTTCCGGCTGGCGGCCAAAGCGATGCACGAAGTCGCGGATGCCCCACACCACCTGCGTCACTTTATCGCGCCGCGAAGCCAGCGGCATAATGATATGGTTGTAGCATTGCGCCATCGCCGAGCCGGCGCCGAAATAGCGCTGGCTTTCTTGGTCGGCGTGGAGAATAGCTTGATAGACTTGTGGCGCATGCGCGGCCAGCCATGTCAAGAGGGTTGGCCCGAAGTTGAAGCTGATCCGGCTGTAGTTATTGACGATGCGGACAATCCGATTTTGGCTGTCGAGAATACGCGAAGCGGCATTTTCCTCGTAGCATTCCGCATTAATCCGCTCGTTCCAGTCGTGATAAGGGTACGCCGAGTCTTGCTGCTCAATCGCCTCAAGCCAAGGGTTTTCCCGTGGCGGTTGGTAGAAGTGACCGTGAATGCAGATCAGCCGCTCGGCCATAGGAGGTACTCCGTTGTTTCAGCTTCCTTTGCGTTGGCGCACAGGCGCTTATGCGCACGGTTGGGTACGCCTTTGCGCCGTTGTGTCACTTCTGGGCGGTTGCTGCCAGCAGCACCGCGCTGTGGCCGGCGCAGACGACGCTGGCCTGATTCAAGCTTGCTGCCGGCGGATCGGCGCTATCGAGCCAGATGCGCCACGCTTGCGCCGGTAAGTCGATCTGGGCCGGAGTGAGGCCGAAATTGAGCAATAACCGGATGCCCGGCCACTCAACAACGATCACCCGCCCTTGCACACGGGTGCGTGGGCGCTGCCGCAACCTCGGCAATTCGCGCCGGATGCGCAACAGTTCGCGGTAGAAGGCCTGATGCGCCGCGTGCCGCCCCACCGCGCGCAAGCTATGATTCAACTTTGAACGCATGAACGTGGCCGGGTCTTGTGGATCGGGCACGGCTTGGCCGGGGCGGAGAAAAGAGGCGAATTCGCGCTTGCGCCCCTCGCGCACCCCGGTGATCAGGGCCGGATCGCTATGGTCGGTAAAGTACTGGAACGGCGCCGGTTCATTATACTCTTCCCCCATAAAGATCAACGGCGTGTACGGGCTCAGCAGCACCGTTGCCGCCGCCAAGCGCATCTGCGCCTCGCTGAGCGTCGCTCCCAGCCGATCGCCAACCGCGCGATTGCCGACTTGATCATGGTTTTGGGCGAAGACCACAAACTGCTCGACGGCCAGATCAGACGGATCGCGGCCAAACCGGCGGCGGGCATGCGGCGAGTATTCGCCGGCAAAGACAAAGCTGCGCTCGATCGCCGTCGCCATCTGCTCGATGCTGCCAAAACCCTCGTAGTAGCCGTCTTGCTCGCCGGTGAGCAGCGTGTGCAGCGCGTGGTGGAAATCATCCGACCAGATACCAGTCAGGCCATATCCACCCAGCTCTTTAGGGCGAGCAAAGCGCGGATCGTTGAGCGGATGCTCGGCAAAGAGGTAGGCCGGGCGGCCCAGCCGCAACGCTTGCGCCCGCACCCGATCGGCCAGCTCTTCGAGCACATGGTACGGCGATACATCGAAGATAGCATGGGTTGCATCGAGGCGCAAGCCGTCAATATGGTACTCGCGCAGCCACTCAAGCGCATTTTCGATGATCAACCAGCGCACGAGATCACTCTCGGCCCCATCGTAATTGATCGCCGCCCCCCACGGCGTGCGGTAGCGGTCGGTAAACGCCGGCGGCGCGACGTCCCACAAATAGTTGCCTTCGGGGCCGAAATGGTTGTAGACCACATCGAGCAGCACCGCCATGCCGTGGGCATGGGCGGCATCAACTAGCCGCTTGAGGCCCGTCACGCCGCCGTAAGCGGTATGCGGCGCGTAGAGGTAGACGCCATCGTAGCCCCAATTGCGCGTGCCGGCGAAGTGGGCCACTGGCATTAGCTCGATCGCGGTGATGCCGAGATCACGCAGCATGGGCAGGTGGGGAATAATCGCCTCGAAGGTGCCTTCTGGCGTGAAGGCGCCTACGTGCAGCTCGTAGATGACCAGATCAGAGAGTGGCACCCCGCGCCACGCTGCATCGCTCCAATCAAAGTGATGATCCACCACCGCCGAGGGGCCATGCACGCCGTCGGGTTGGCAGCGCGACGCCGGATCGGGCCGCTCGCGCGATCCGGCGAGCCGGTAGCGGTAGCGCGTGCCGGGAGGCGCTGTCGTGACCACGTGCCAACAGCCGTAGCCGATCGGCTGCATCGCCACTGCGTGCGGCTGCGAATCGAGCACAATCAATTCGACAGTCGTCGCCGTTGGCGCCCACAGCGTGAACGCTGTTGTGCCGTCGGCCCGGTAGACCGCGCCGGGCAGTGGTAAATCAAACATAAGCATGCCACGATACAGGTTCGCGTAGGGGCGGGGTGTTCAACCCGCCCGGTGTTGCCACGATAGATAGGCCAGTAGGGCAGGTTTGCAACCCGCCCCGTTAAGGTTGAGAGACGAACAGAACGTTTGGTCGAGTGTAACCATTGATCGCTGGGCAATGCCTCAACACCCGGATCTACACCCCCTCCCGCGTCAGTGGGAGAGGGGCTGGGGGTGAGGGTGAAACGGTGTATCGCAAAGCCATAAACTGTATCTGTGCTCACACGTTCTGTCTGTCCTTGAACCCATTAGGGTCAGGTTGCCCCCCCCCGCCCCCGTTTAGCCATTATGTTTCAAGAACAACGCCCCCAATGGCGGCAAGCGCAGCCGCAACGAGAATGGCCGGCCATGCGATGGCGTCTCTTCGGCCATCACCCCGCCGGCGTTGCCTTGCCCGCTGCCCCAGTAATACTCAGAGTCGCTGTTAAACATCTCGCGCCACCAACCGCCCGCCGGCACGCCAACCCGGTAATCTTCGCGCACCACCGGCGTCGCATTCAGTACGACCAATATCGTCTCGCCGCGCCGGCTCTTGCGCAAAAAACTGTAGACGCTAGTGTCGGCATCGTTGGCGTCCACCCACTCAAACCCCTTCGGATCGCAGTCGAATTCGTGCAGCGCCGGCTCACTGCGGTAGAGCCGGTTGAGGTCGCTGATGACGCGCAGCACCCCTTGATGCGAGGGGAACATCAACAGGTGCCAGTCGAGACCGGTATCGTGCGACCATTCGCGCCACTGGCCAAACTCGCCGCCCATAAAGAGCAGCTTCTTGCCGGGTTGGGCGAACATATAGCTGTAGAGCAGGCGCAGGTTGGCAAACTTCTGCCACACATCACCCGCCATCTTATCGAGCAGCGACCCCTTGCCATGCACGACTTCATCGTGCGAGAGCGGCAGAATATAGTTCTCGGTGAACATATAGAGGCCGCGGAAGGTCAACTCGTTGTGGTGGAAGCGGCGATAGATGGGGTCGCGGTGGAAATATTGCAGCGTGTCGTGCATCCACCCCATATCCCACTTAAAGCCGAAACCCAACCCGCCAACGTAGACTGGACGCGAGACCATCGGCCATGCCGTGCTCTCTTCGGCAATCGTCTGCACGTCGGGGTAGTACTTGTAAATCTGTGCATTGAGTTCGCGCAAGAAGCTAATCGCTTCCAGATTTTCATTCCCGCCGTACTGGTTCGGAATCCATTCGCCGGGCCGGCGCGAGTAGTCGAGGTAGAGCATACTCGCCACTGCATCAACCCGCAGGCCATCAATATGAAACTTATCGAGCCAGCAGAGGGCCGAGCTGATCAGGAAGCTGCGCACCTCGTTGCGCCCGTAGTTGTAGATGTAGCTGCCCCAATCGGGGTGATACCCCTTGCGCGGATCAGCATGCTCGTAGAGATGGGTGCCGTCGAAATAGGCGAGGCCATGGCCGTCGGTGGGGAAGTGGCTGGGCACCCAGTCCAGAATTATACCGATCCCGTTTTGGTGCAGGTAATCAACAAAGTACATAAAATCTTGTGGCGTGCCATAACGGCTGGTCGGCGCGAACATCCCGGTTGACTGGTAGCCCCACGAACCGTAGAAGGGGTGTTCGGTCACCGGCAGCAGCTCGACGTGGGTAAAGCCGCACTCTTTGACGTGCTCGACCAGCTCGTGGGCCAGCTCGCGGTAATTCAGCGGGCGGTTATCCTCTTCGGCTTTGCGCCGCCACGAACCGAGATGCACTTCGTAGATCGAGATCGGCACATCGAACCGCTGGCGCTGGCCGCGCTCAGCCATCCACTGCTGATCCGACCACGTATACTCACGATCCCAGACAATCGCCGCCGTCTGCGGCGCGACTTCAAAGTAGCTGCCGAAGGGATCGGTCTTATCTTCGCGGTAGCCGTAATAGCGCGAGGCGATGTGGAACTTATAGCGCATACCTTTGCCGACGTGGGGAATGAACCCTTCCCACACGCCGGAAAAGCCGCGCTGACGCAGCGGATTAGCCCCGGCATCCCAGTTATTCCAATCACCGATCACGGCCACATATTCGGCGTTAGGCGCCCAAACCGCAAAGTAGGTGCCGGGAACGCCTTCAATCGTGACCGGTTGGGCGCCAAATTTATCGTACAGGCGGTAATGGGTGCCCTGATTGAAGAGATAAATATCGTCTTCGCTCAGGATGCTGGCCATCATCGCTTTGGTCGCCGCCGACGGCTCGTCGGCCACTGCGGCGGGTAGTTCGGTCTGCGGTGCGATCATCGACGCGGTCGCCTCTTCGACCGGCGCCTCTTTCTTGCGACGAGTGCGGCGAGGTTTTTCAGTATCGCTCATGGGTGATTCCTCTTGTGGGTATTCGTGGCTGCGCGCATACGCAACTCGTAGGCTATTAGTTTTTTACCGCAGAGAGCGCCGAGGGCGCAGAGGCGCAGCAATCTCCTACGAGCACGGCGGCAACCCGCTCTGGCATATAACCTCGCCCCCCTTGTCATTGCGAGTCGCGCACCGCGCGGCGCAGCAATCTCCCGCGAGCACGGGAGCCACCCGCTCTGGCTGGATCCCGCTGAAGCGGGAGATTGCTGCGGTCGGGCGGCTCCCAGCTTCGCTGGACGCCGCCACTTCCTCGCAATCACAGACTGGCTCCGCGTCCTCCGAGTCCTCTGCGGCACCTGCTACTGCTCAATCTGGCGCAAGATCCCGTTGACCGGAATCGGCAACCAATCCGGGCGGTTGTTCATTTCATACGCCAGTTCGTAGATCGCTTTTTCGACCACAAAGGTCTCAAGCAACGCTTCCAAATCGGCGCGATCGGCAGGCACAAACGGTTCATTGCCCGCCGTGGCGAGGTAGCCGTGCAGGAACGACGCGCAGACCCAGAAACTCCAGAAATCGGCCCAGCGTTGCAGCCGCTCGAATTCATCGGCGCTGCTCGCGACGCTATCACGGGCAAAGAGAGCGGCATACGCAGCGTACTGGTACGAGCGCAGCATCCCGGCTACATCGCGCAGCGGCGACCGCTTGATCCGCCGTTCGCTGATCGGGCGCAGCGGTTCGCCCTCGAAGTCGATGATCACGTAATCTTTGCCGGTAAAGAGTACCTGCTCAAGATGGTAGTCGCCGTGAATGCGGATGCGCACCGTCTCGATCTTGTCGCCGGTAATGCGTTGCAAGCAGGCCAGCAACACTTCCTCGTTCTGCGCGACGCGCTCGGCGGCGGGACGCACCGTTGCCGGCAAGGATGGCAACTGCTTGCGCAGGTCTTGCAAGGTACGCCCGATCAGGCTACGGATGCTCTGATAGATCGAGCGTTGGTAGAGGGTTGAGAAGGGTTCTGGCGCCATGGCCGGCCCGCTACCTCTGGCCAGCGCCTGATGCATCTCGGCGGTGCGCTGGCCGAGCAAGCGCGCCGCTTCGAGGTAGCCGCCGATCAGCTCTTCGGCCAACGGCGCCGGCGGTTGTTCGGCAGCCGCCAACAGCTCGGCTACACTCCCTTTCACCGCTGGCGGGGCCAGATCGGGCCGGGTGAGCACCGTATCGTAATACCGCCGCACTACATCGAGCGCGTAATCGAAGGCGTCACCCTCGTTTTGCACATACCCCTGCACGATCGCTAGCGTCAGCGGCTCGTCTTTGCCGCGCAGATATTCGATGTAGCCGGCCACCGGCGGCGTATGGGCAAACCCGGCCTCTTCGGTCAAGTAGCGACCTAGTTCAAGATCGGGGTTGCGGCCCGGCTCGATCTTGCGGAACAGCTTCATAATCAGCCGGCTGCCAAAATTGATCGACGAATTGCTCTGCTCGCCGCGCATGAGGCTCGGCTCAAGGCCGTCGCTGCCGCTGATCAGTTTGCGTAAGGCGCGGGTCGTGCCTCCCACCAATTCGCCGCCGGCTTCGCCGCGCAAGCGCCGGCGGCCAATCGTTAGTTCGAGCAGCGCCGCGGCAAAGCGCCGTTCGCCAAGCGGATCGTACAGCACCCCCGCTTCGGGCCGCCGCCCCACCTTTAGACGGGCAATCGCCAGATGGCGCTGATCGGCCAGAATCTGATCGGCCCGCTCACCCTCGGCGTAGGCCATCGGCAACAAATACGTTTCAGGACTGCCTTCCACGTACTGCACATTCAGCAGCGTGAGATAGGCCGGGCCACCGGCATAATCGAGCCGGGCAAATTCGTTGATGTTGACCTGCTTGATCTTGCGCGTTTTGGCGCCAAACCAGCGCCGGTTGCGCAGATAGTCGGGCAAGACCCGCTCTAGCCGCTCTTGGCGGCCATCGTAAAAGATGGCATCCCACTCGATCGCATCAACCGGTATCTGCGCCAGTTCGGTTTCAGGCTGCGGCGCCGTCAGTCGCACCCCTTCCACCCGCTGCGGCGCCAGCGTAAACCAGTAGAAGCTATGCGGGCCAAGGGTAAAGAAATAGGGTTGGTCGCTAATCGGCGGAAACTCGACTTGCCCAAACAGCTCGACCGGCATCAGGCCGCGGTAAGGCGAGAGGTCGAGTTCGACGCCTTGCACAAACCGCGACAAATTGAAGACCGCGAGCAAGATTTGGTCTTCGGTTTTGCGCAAGAAACAGAGCACCTTGCGATTTTCGGGGTAGAGAAACTCGAGCGTGCCGCGCCCAAACGCCGCATACCGCTTGCGCAACGCGATCAGCCGCTTCGTCCACCAGAGGAGCGAGTGCTGGTTGGCGCTTTGCGTCTCGACGTTGACCGTCTCGTAATGATATTCGGGGTCGGTAATCACCGGCAGGTAGAGTTGCTGCGGATTAGCGCGGGAAAAACCGGCATTGCGGTCGCCGCTCCACTGCATTGGTGTGCGCACCCCGTTGCGATCACCGAGGTAGATGTTATCACCCATGCCGATCTCGTCGCCGTAATACAGCACCGGCGTGCCCGGCAACGAGAAGAGGAGGCCATTCATCAGCTCGATCTTGCGCCGGTGGTTGCCGAGCAGCGGGGCCAAGCGGCGGCGAATGCCAAGGTTAATGCGGGCCTGCGGATCGCGGGCGTAAACGCGATACATATAATCGCGCTCTTCATCAGTCACCATTTCGAGCGTCAACTCGTCGTGGTTACGCAAGAAGATTGCCCACTGGCACGTGTCGGGAATGGGCGGCGTCTGCCGCATAATATCAATGATCGGATAACGATCTTCTAGATGCACCGACATAAAGAGCCGCGGCATGACCGGGAAGTGGAAGGCCATGTGGCACTCATCGCCATTACCAAAATAGGTGACCGAATCTTCCGGCCACTGGTTCGCCTCGGCCAGAAACATCCGCCCATGGTACTTCTCGTCCATGTGCCGGCGCAAGCGTTTGAGAAAGGCGTGGGTTTCCGGCAGATTCTCGCAATTAGTGCCCTCAGCCTCGTAGAGATAGGGGATGGCGTCGAGCCGCATGCCATCAACACCGAGATCGAGCCAGAACTCCATCGCCTTAAACACCGCCCGCTGCACCGCCGGATTCTCAAAGTTGAGATCAGGCTGGTGGCTGTAGAACCGGTGCCAGTAATAGGCCTGCGCCACCGGATCCCACGTCCAGTTGCTGGTCTCAAAATCTTTGAAGATAATCCGCGCGTCTTTGTAGCGGTCGGCCGTATCTGACCACACGTAAAAATTGCGCGCCGAAGAGCCGGGCTTGGCGCGGCGGGCGCGCTGGAACCACGGATGCTGGTCGGAGGTGTGATTACAGACCAGCTCGGTAATTACGCGCAGACCACGGCGATGAGCCTCGCGAATAAAGACCTTAAAGTCGGTGAGAGTGCCGTAGTTCGGATGGATGTTGGTGTAGTCGGCGATGTCGTAGCCATCATCACGCAGCGGCGAAGGATAGAACGGAAGCAGCCAGATCGCCGTCACTCCCAGATCCTGCAAATAATCGAGCTTGCTGGTCAGGCCGGGAAAATCGCCAATCCCGTCGCCGTTGCTATCGCAAAAGGCGCGCACATGCAGCTCGTAGATCACCGCATCTTTATACCAGAGCGGATCATTGGCCAGAATCGTCGGCGCCTTGGCCGGGCGGGTACGGGTCATGGTGAATCCTCATCCTTCGTCCAGCGTCATCTCCCATCCAACGTCGTCGTCTCTGCGCGGCATTGCGCTTATCGTTACGCGAAATACTCAAATCCGCGCTCATCGCGGCGCAAGCGGCGAATGCAGAAGATATGCACCGGCGCTTGCGGGCTCAGTTCGACATAGTTATATTCGCCCGACCACGTATAGCGAGCATCGGTCAACCGGTCGTGGGCTTGGTACACGCTATTGAGCCCCCACTCAGCCACCGGCACCTGCACCCAACCGCGCTGCGTGCGTTCGGGATCGAGATTGACGACCACCAGAATAATATCCTTGCCATCGGGTGAAGTCTTGCTGTAGGCTAACAACCACTCGTGCTCGTGGAAGTCGATGTCAACCCGGTGGAAGCGCAGCGTATCGTTGCGGTGCAGCGCGGGATGCTCGCGGCGAATCCGGTTGAGTTGGGCGATATAGCCGCGCAGACTATGCGGCGCATCGAGGTTCCACCACTTGATCTCGTACTTCTCGTTGTCGATATACTCTTCGCGCCCCTGTACCGGCACATGCTCCATCAGCTCGTAAGCCGGGCCGTATATCCCCCAACTCGCTGTCAGCGTTGCCGCCATCGCCGCTCGCGTGAGGAAGACGGAACGCTGGCCGGCATAGAATTGCGGGGTCAGAATATCAGGCGTATTCGGCCAGAAGTTAGGAATAAAGAAATCGCTCACCGGCGGCGTGGTCAGTTCCTGTAGATACTGGATAATCTCGTGCTTGGTAATGCGCCACGTGTAGTAGGTATAGCTCTGGGTAAAGCCGATCTTAGCCAGATGGTACATCACCTTTGGCCGCGTAAACGCCTCTGAAAGAAAGATCAGGTCGGGATGCTCGGTCTTGAGCGAATTGAGACACCAATCCCAAAAGCGCAGACTCTTAGTGTGCGGGTTATCAACCCGGAAGATGCGCACACCCTGCTCGATCCAGAAGGCAAAGATCCGGCGCAACTCTTGCCACAGCCCCTGCCAATCATCCGACTCAAAATCGAACGGATAGATATCCTGATATTTCTTCGGCGGATTCTCGGCGTACTGAATCGTGCCATCAGGCCGGGCGCGGAACCACTGTGGATGCTCGCGCACGTAAGGGTGATCAGGCGAGCATTGGAAGGCGATGTCGAGTGCCACCTCGATGCCGTAGGTGCGCGCCGCCGCCACCAGCGCCCGAAAATCTTCGAGCGTGCCCAATTCGGGATGGACGCTCATGTGGCCGCCGTCAGCATTGCCGATCGCCCATGGGCTGCCCGGATCGTTAGGGCCGGCGGTGAGGCTGTTGTTGCGGCCTTTGCGGAAGGTATAGCCGATCGGATGGATCGGCGGCAGATAGAGCACGTCAAAGCCCAATTCGGCCACGTAAGGCAGGCGCTTAATCACATCGCGGAAGGTGCCGTGGCGGCCCGGCTCATCGGCGGTCGATCGAGGGAACAACTCGTACCATGCGGAAAACCGCGCCCGCTCACGCTCGACCGTCACTGGATAAACCTCTGACTCGGTAGCAAAACGGCGCGGTAAGTGAACGGCCATCAATGAATGAATCTCGCTGGCAAAGGCGGTATCGACATCACCGGAAATCAACGCCGCCTCAGCCACGTGCAACACCGCCGAAGCGGCGCCACTGGTATGGCGCGCCGCTTCGCCGACGAGCGCCGCCCCGATCTGCAAATCGACCCGCACATCTTGGCCGGCGGCCAGCCGCTTCTCAAGCTGATGCACCCACGTCGCGAAGCGATCGATCCACGCCACAATCTGAAACTCGTGACGGCCAATGCTGTTGAGGGTAAACTGTCCTTCCCAGCGATCGTTGACCAGCGGGCGCAACGGCGCTTCGTGCCACGTCTTGGCCCCGACCGGACGGTGGCGCACCACCGCCGCCAACTCTTCATGACCGTCGGCAAACAGATCGCACCGCACCGTCAGCACATCACCCACAACCCGCTTGACCGGGTACCGCCCGCCATCGATTGCCGGTTCAACCGCCTCAATAATAACCCGGCGCCGCCCTTCACCAACTGCTGCCAGATCAGGATCGACTGCCGCCGCTGCGCGGCGCGAGCGAGAACGTGGCGCCTTGACGGTCATGGAGCCTCCTCGATATGTAATACATCGTGACTTTGCGCGTGGGGTGATGCCTCGTTCACCCTTCCCCACTTTCGATTGTACGGTGCTCGGCGGGATGTGTCAAACTGGTTGCATGCGGTACTGATTCGATATTATTGACCTTATGTGATGTGCTAGACTACCACTAGCGCTTATGCTCCTGCGTCCCCGGCGGCTGTGCGCAGGACAACTGACTGAGAGGAGTCGCAGTTGCTGCGCGCTGTGTTGGCCACCGTTTTTATCCTCGCGCTTGCGGGCATGCTCAACGGCCAGTATCTGGTCGGCAGCGCGCCTGTTCCTTCACCCGCTGCAACGATCACGTGGGAGATTGAGACGGTCGATGGGCCGCGCCACTTCATTCGGCTGCGCGATCGCACGCTGCGCATCGACAGCGCCGGTCATCCGCATCTCGCCTTTGGCGGCGACGCGCTCTATTACGCCCACGCCGAAGCCGCCGGCTGGCGGATTGAGGTCGTTGATGACAACCCCGGCGCCGGTGAATACGCCGCCCTTGCCTTAGATCAAGCCAATCAGCCGCACATCAGGTACTACGACTGGCGCAACGGTGCGTTGAAATATGCCCATCGCACCGCTAGCGGCTGGCAGATCGCAACCGTCGATGACACTAGCCATACCGGTCACTACCCGGCCTTCGCCCTCGATCGTACCGGCTATGCGTACCTTGCCTACTACGACTGGACGCATAGCGCGCTGAAGTATGCGCGCTGGGATGGGCAAGGTTGGCAGATTCAGACCATTGACGCCCAGAACAATGCCGGCGTCGCCGCCACCCTTTCCCTTGATGACAACGATCGCCCGCACATCAGCTTTTTTGCCGCAGCCACCAGCCACCGCCACCTTACAGCATGCGCTGTGGACGGGCAGCGCGTGGCAGGTGCAAACGGTTGACCGCTACGCCGGCCAATTTTTGTCACAGGCTCTTGACCAGCAGGGCCACCCCCATCTTGCCTACTACGACTCGGCCAATGCCGATCTGAAATATGCGTACTGGGATGGCGCAGGTTGGGTCATCCACGTGGTTGATGAAACAGACATTACCGCTTGGTATGTCACGCTGGCGCTTGACTCGTTCGATCAGCCGCATATCGGGTACTACAACGCTTCGCAAGCAAGCGTACAGTATACGTTCTGGAATGGCGCCGCATGGCAGCGGCAAATTGTCATCTCTGCCAACAACGCCATCCGCGCCCTCAGTCTTGACCTTGATGCAGATAACCAACCGCAACTTAGCTTGTTCACCGAACACAGTTGGGATCAGAATGCCCTCTGGTATGCCCGCCCCAGCAATGGCTTCTGGCAGATCGAGTTGTCGAACAATCCGGGCAGGTTGGCCGTTACGCCTCACTGGCCCTTGATAGTGCCGAGCATCCGCATCTAGCCTATTACAACATGACCAGCGGCACTCTGGCATACGCACGGTGGCTAGGCGCTTACTGAGTGACATAAATTGTCGATCAATCGCCGCGGGTCGGGCAGTTTGCCCAGCTCGCGCTCGATCGCGCCTATCAGCCGCGCATTGCGTACTACGATGCCGCCAACGGCGATCTCAAGTATGCGCGCTGGCGCCCCAATCGCTGGGAGCACCAACGGGTGGATAGTCACGGCCAAACGGGCGAGTATGTCACGTTGGCGCTCGACCGATTCGACTATCCGCACCTCGCCTACTATGACGCCACGAATGGCGATCTGCTTTATGCGCAGTGGAACGACCAGTACTGGCGCATCTGGATTGTCGATGCGAGCGGTGATGTTGGGCAGTATGCAGCACTGGCGCTCGACCGATTCGACTATCTGCACCTCGCCTACTACGACGCCACGAATGGCGGTCTGAAATACGCTCGTTGGAACGGCAACGGCTGGCAGATCACGACCGTGGCCGCCGATGGGGATGTGGGCCGCTATGCTGCGCTGGCTCTAGATCGTGCCTATCAGCCGCACATTGCGTACTACGATGTTAATGGCAATCTGCACTATGCCCGTTGGAATGGCAATGGCTGGCAGATCGAAACTGTGGCCGCCGAAGGAGATGTAGGTCGCTATGCCTCCCTTACACTCGATAGAGCTGAGCAACCGCACCTCGCGTACTACGACGCCACTAACGGCGTCCTCCAATAGGCTTACTGGAACGGCGCCGTATGGGCACGGCAGATCGTTGATGGCAACGCGCAAGCGGGCATTGATGCGTCGCGCGCCCTTGACCGGGCCAATCGCCCCCACATTGGCTACCACGGCGCGATCGACGGCGATCTGAACTATGCGCGCGCGTGATGGCCTCCCACTGCTTCCGACCAGTACCCCGACGGCCACGCCGACCGCGCCGCCGCGCCCGATCGCGCCGTAGGGGTGCCGTAAGGGCGCAGCGTGCTGCGCCCGCACCCTACGGTATGGGCCGCACCAACGTATATTGGCCGTGATGGTGATCGGCGCGGCCAAAATCTACCACTACATACCCAGCGGCAAAGGCAGCTTCGGCGCAGGCGCGGAAATGGTAGCGCCACGCCTGCGCCGCGCTCGGATCGCGTTGCTGCACAGCGCTGAAATCGAGCGGGATGCGCAAACGCGCCACCGCTTCACCAGCTATAGCCGGCGGCGCATCGAGCGATGGATTGATCAGCGGCGCTGCAGCCACTTGCTCGGCAGGCGGGCGCGCCACCGGTGACTGCACCAACCACCACTCGACTTGAAACCGATCACTCGGCAACACGCCATCGACCAGCTCCGGATCCGGCCCATACACATTGCGCAAATAGGTGCGACAAATCGCCCCCAGCTTGTGGATATTGAGATGGGCATTGCGCGCCAAAAGCGGGTCATACGTCCACGTCATCAATTCGAGGTCTTGCGCCAAGGCAAACTCGCGCTGCGCCCGCTTCAGCCGCTCGCCGATGCGCGCGTCGCGCAGATCGGGCCGCACCGCCGCCATGTGTGAGGCATGCTTCAAGCGGCCATCGGCAGTGCGGGCCAAAAAGCCAAAGACAAAGCCTACCAGCTCATCGCCGGCAAACGCGCCCAATACCAACCCGCCATTGCGCTGCACCGTCACCAGCAAGTTGAGGGGCACCACAAACTCATCACCCCACACCACTTGCTGAAGTTGTTCGCAGGCCCGATATTCGGCGTATGTGGCTACTGGCCGGATAGTGATCTGCATGGTGTCCTCAAGATGTATGTGATTGCTACCTGAAGAACTACACCGCATTATAGCAACAAAGGGGGAACAGCGGGGCGTGCCCGACTGTCCTTGCGAGGCGCAAAGCGCCCGCAGCAATCTCCCGCTTCAGCGCAGACCCATGGCCTACCGGCATCCCTCCCGTGCTCGCGGGGGATTGCGTCGCCGCCTCTGGCGGCTCGCAAGGACAGGTGGGGAGCGGGACGTGACGACTGTCATTGCGAGGGAGTGGCGGCGTCCAGCGGAGCTGGGAGCCGCCCGACCGCAGCAATCCCCCGCTTCAGCGCAAGCAACCACTTTCGGCGCCTCTCCCGGGCGCGCATTGAGGGGCGGACAGCACATGTAGCCGGTCACAACCGTTAATCGCTGTGCGATGCCTTACAGTCCGGTGCTGCGCTCCCCTCTCCCGCGCCAGTGGGAGAGGGGCAGGGGGTGAGGGCCAGCAGCCCGCGTAGCGGGCTTCGTAAGCCTAGCCCGGCCCTTCAGGGCCGGGTACCGGACAGATGTTCTGTCCGCCCTTGAAGTCCTTGCGAGGCGCAAAGCGCCCGCAGCAATCTCCCGCTTCAGCGCAAGCAACCTGTGCAGGCATATCTCCCGTGCTCGCGGGGGATTGCAGCCCTTTCATCGCAAAACCGTGAACAAACCCTGTTGACAGATGCCCCCATCTGTCTTGATACTAGAAAGACGCGATGGCGCACAACAACTTGGCCGCCATACGCCGCAACCGGCTAGTAGCCGGCAACCCTTTCGCGTACCATCGAGACTCGGAAAACACCTGCGCTTGGAGGGCTAACATTCGTGGTTGCGCCACTCTCTGCGACAACCCTCGCCGGCCTGATCGATGACTTTTTGGCCGAATATACCGCGGCGCACCCGGCCCAAGCCGCCGCGAGCGGCTTGCCGCCGCCGCCAGTGATCGGCGAACATAGCCCGGCGGCAATTACGGCACGGCTGGCCCGTTACCGGGCTTTAGCGGCAGCGTTGCAGCACCTTACGCCGCACACCGTCGCCGAACGGCTCGATCACGCTTTGCTGAGTTGGCAACTCGAATGGGCCATCTGGCAACTGAGTACCTTACAACCACACCGCCGCGATCCCCGTTACTATGCCGGGCTAGCGTTTCTTGACCCGCGCCGGTTAGAGACCAATGATGAAGCCGAATGTGACGCGCTCTTGGCCGAACTGCGCGCCATTCCCAGCCTGTTGGAAACCGCGCGTGCCAACCTCCGCCGTCCCCTGAACCGGCTGGCGATCGAAGAGGCGCTGATTGCGCTCCAGCTCACCGTGGCCACGCTCAATAGCACCCATCTGCCCAACCGCGAGTTGCGGGCCGCTGCGCGCGCGGCGCTCACCGCACTGGCAGCGTTTAGCCATTTTTTACAGGTGGAACACCTGCCTGCCGCCGTTGAGGAAGTGGGTCTCGGCGCCGCCTACTTCAGCGATTGGCTGCGGCTGGCTGAGCAGATCAGCCTCTCGCCGGAACGGCTGCGCGCCTTGGGCGAAGCCGAACTACGCCGGCAGCGCGATGTCTTGAGCGCGCTCGCGCCGCATCGCGACTACCGCCGGCTGCTGCGCGAGCTGGCCGCTGACCATCCGCCGGCTGAGCACGTGTTGGACGAATTGCGCCGCTGGATTGCCCATGCCCGCACCTTGCTCGCACGCCACGAGCTAGTGAGTCTGATAGATACAACGTTACCGCAGGTGACGATCTCGCCGCCGTTTGCCCGCTGGGCGGCGTTGAGCCTCATCCCGCCGGGACGGAACGGGCCGGCGCAAGTGGCTGTCAGCTTGCCTGATCGAACATGGCCGGCCCACGAACAAGCGGCATGGTTGCGCGCCTTTGGTCGGCCGGCGCTGGCAGTCGCTGCCCTCCACGAAGCCTATCCCGGCCATTACTTGCACCTTGCCTTCATCGCGCGCGCGCCGGGC
>NZ_DAOTWH010000340.1:0-8330 GCF_034435895.1 Chloroflexus sp. | reverse complement strand
GCGCGGCGCGCGCACGCCGGCTAACGCCGCGGCTGCCGTTGCCAGCGGAATACCCTGCGTGAGCGCCACCGTCAGCGCGGCGAGCGCATTGCTGGCATTAAAGCGGCCGGGCAATGGTACCGTGAGGTCAGCTTCGCCCCACGGAGAAGACACGCGCACCAAGCTACCCATCGGGCCGCTCTGGATCAGCCGCCCCTGCACCTCAGCCGGTTCGTTCAGACCGTAGCGGATACGGGTCGCAGTGGCGGGAGCGGCGGCGAGAAAGTGGTGATGGTTGGGATCATCGGCATTGACAATCGCCCACGCCGGGCCGGCGCGTTCGGCAAGCAGGGCAAAGAGTTGCGCCTTATCGGCGCGGTACTGCTCGAACGAACCGTGATAATCGAGATGCTCGTGACCGATATTGAGCATCACCGCCACGGCGAAGGCGCAGCCAACCAAGCGGCCCCAGCGTGGTGAGAGGGCATGCGAGGTCGCCTCAATCACCGCCGTATCGCAACCGGCGGCGACCATCTCGCGCAGCAGCGCCTGCACTTCCGGCGCTTCCGGCGTACTCTGGCGGGTGTCGTTCGGCCAGCGCCGCGCCCCAATCTGAAAATCGACCGTGCTAATCATTCCCACCGCTCGCCCGGCAGCAGCCAAGAGCTGCGCGGTCAGATCGGTCGTGGTGCTCTTGCCTTTGGTGCCGGTAATGCCAATCGTGACCATCGCTCGCCCCGGATAATCGTAGAACGCGGCGGCGAGCGGAGCCAGCGCCACCCGGCTATCGGCCGCCACTACCACCGGCACGCCGGCTGGGGCCGGCCCTTGCCAATAGCGCTGATCGACCACCAAAGCGGCAGCGCCGCGGCTGATCACTTGGGGCAGAAACTGGTGGCCATCGCTGTGCTGACCGCGAATCGCCACAAACAAACTCCCCGGCTCAACCCGGCGCGAATCATAGACGAGCGAATGGATAGGAACGGCCAGATCGCCGATCACGTGTTGAACGGCGACACCGGACAAGAGATCGACAAGCATTTTGCTCATAGGCTATTTCTAGGGCTGAATTGTCAAGGACTGCGAACCGCTACCCGGCCAGTTTCCGCCGAGCCAGCGGGTAAAGCGGCGGCAGCAGCACCAGATCGAATGCGGGGACGAACCGCGCCACGTTCCCGCCAAAGCCTTTCTTAAAGCGATAGACCCCAATCAGTGGATCGTGCTGCGCCTCTTGTTCCAGCGCGGTACGGGTTGATTCATCGTGAGCGAACGCGGCCCTGCCCAACGCATCGGGGATTCCCCACAGATCGTAGCCGATGCACCCCAATTCGCGCGCCCACCGCAGCGCATGCCATTCGAGCAGATGGTTCGCGCCGCTGCGCAACCCGTCTGCGGTCGCGCCACTGTAGAGATAACGGCCATAGCGGGTATCGGCAAAGACCAGATGGGCCGCCACCGCCGCACCGTTCAATTCAGCGATCAACAAGCGCGCGCGCGGTTGGTGCAACTGCCATGCCGCAGTGTAATAGCCGGCGCTGTGAATGCCAAAATCGGCCCGCGCCCCGGTCGCCTGCATGATAGCGTAAAACGTCGGCAAGTCAGCGGCTGATCCCACCCGCACCGTCACACCAAGCCGTTCGGCGCGGCGAATATCAGCGCGGTGACCTTTCGAGCAGGCAGCAAATAGAGCTTCTTCATCTGGCCGCAGATCGACCACAATAGTGCTGCGCGGTTGGATCGTCTCTGCCACCGGCAACTGCTGCAGGCTCAGCCATGCCATCAGCGCGCCCGCCTCTGGCGCATCCTGCAACACATTCGGCTCCAGCCGGATCAGCACTGCCGCCATCTGCCAACCCAGCCGGCGCAGCGCGCGCAGCAACAGATCATCAATCGCCGGATCGCCGGCCAAGAGCGGCCCGCGCGGAACGTAGCCAAACGCCAACCCGTAATAGCGCCGAAAGAGGATCTGCGCGCCAGCGACCATCGTGCCCGCCCGATCAGACACCACCAGCCGCCGGTACTGCCAGCCAAACCGGCCCTTCAGCGCCCCCCATGGGCTAGCCTGTAGCAAATTGCCGTGGGGATGGGCAGCAACAAACGCATCCCACTGGGCCGGAGAGGGTTCCGCAACCAGCCACTGCCTGCTCATAGCTGCACCCACAGCCGCTCGGCGTAACGCAACAGCGGCGACGCCACCTGCTCAGCGTACGCTGTCACCGCCGCCGGCATCGCCGCGGCGCCGCCAAAGAGCACCCCCAACTGGCTGGCATACGCGCCAATCGCGGCAATCTTGGCCGAGAGCGCCGGCTCATCAAGCGGAACAGGATGAGGCGTATAACGCTCTTGCCCAATCATCGCCAGCCGCTGCGTGACCGCGTCAGCGGTGCGCGCATAGGGAAAATCTTCGTAGTAAAAGCAGGCAGCGCCGCGCGCAAGCAGCGCAGCCGTAGCCGCGGCAAAGACCAACTGGTGATCAACGTGCATCCCCACCGCTAACGGTAGATAGAAAGCGGCGGCTGGATAACGCTGCGCTAGCATCGCCACAAGGTTGGCGACATCTGCGGCAAGCGGATCGTCACTCGCAGGAACGGCGAACAAGCTCGTCTCATCGAAGTAGGAATCAGGCCGGCGATAGATTGCATCAAGCACCGGCCACAGCAGCGCATCTGCGCCGAGGATGCGCAGTGCTGCGGCATCTTCGGCCCGGCGCTGGGCCACCACCGTGGCCGGCGGCAACCCCCAGCGTTCGTGCAACGATTGGGCAAAGGGGCTAAACGGCGCATCCGGCGGCGGACTGCCGCTACAGACATTCACCACCAACACCGGCTCACCGGCGGCGGTCGCGCGCGCAATCAAGCCGCCACAGGAAAGCGCCGCATCATCGAGATGCGGCGACAGCACGACATGACGATAACAGCCGGGCAAGGCCGCGGCGTGTTCGGTAACGAGCGGCATACAGCCTCAGAGGGTATCAATATCGAGTTCAGCGAGGGCGTCTTGCGCCGCCTGCGCGCGGGTCTCGTCACGCGAGCGAGCAAGGCGCTTGAGAATCCGGCGCGCATCAGGGCCGCCGACTTGGCCAAGCGCCCAGATCGCAGCCAGCGCGATCTCGGTATCATCATCGTCAACCAGCGGCAAGAGCGACGGTAACAACTCGCGGCCATCTTCGCCAATCTCGCCGACGGCTCGCGCCGCTTCGTAGCGCAGCGCCGGCGAGGGGCTTTTCAACTCGCGCTCGATATAGGGGAACCAGCTCGGTCGCATCGAACGGCCCATCGCTAGGACTGCGCTCTCGCGCATCAGGATATCGTCCATGCTATAGGCCCGCCCGATCGCGGCCTGCGCTTCCCGCGAGCCAGCAAAATACCCCAGCGCCTCAATCGCCCGCCGCCGCACCTCAAGCGGCTGCTCAGGATCATCGGCAGCGTCGAGCAACGCCATGTGCAACCGCTCGCATGCCTCAAGGGCCAGCTCGCCAATTTCGGCGCGGTAGGCAAAGCGGGCAAGGCTGAGCAAGGCCGCGGCGCGCACCTCGCCGGCTGGATCGTGAATCATCCGGATCAGCCGATCCATCATCTGCTCGTGGTCATCTTCCCACAAGCCTTCGATCGCCAGCACCCGAATCTCAGGGTCTTGGTCAGCCAAACAGGCGCGAAACACGGGCCGATAATCAAGCCGAACCTGTTCTTCGGCTAATTCGGCCAACAAGCGCATAATATGCCGTCGCCGCTCAAGACCAAACCGCTGCCACTGCTCCCAGAAGATATACACACTCTCTGGGCCAAGATTCGCAAGCAGCTTCAGATCGAGCCGGGTCGGAGCGTGTTCAGTGGCATCAAGTTGGGCAACCCGCTCGGCAAAACTTGGGGTCATCATATACCTGACAGGGATGAAGAGACGTTGCCGGGCAACGTCTCTTCATCGTTACATAGGCTTGGATACGGTAACGATACGCAGCAACGTCGCTTACTCATCTTCCTCAATATAGCGACCACTGCGGCGGCGCAAGGCCGGCTGGATGGGCAAATCCTCGTCCTCCTCAACGGCCTCAGCCTCATCAGTTTCCTCTGGTGGCGGCGTGAAGAGGTAGAAACCTTCAGCCGCGGGATCGGCGGCAATTGCCGGATGGTTCGCCAGCAGCGCCAGCAAGAAGGAACGCGAGGCTGGGCGCAGCACATTGTAGGCCATGAAGATGTCAGCAAAACTCACCCGGTAGACTGGCTGCTCGCGGCTGCCGCCACGCTCACCCATCGTCTCGCAAACGTGTTCAAGGATCATCTCGGCCTTCCGCCGCTCACCCATGGGGAACGCCTTCAGATTGCGTAGCTTGCCGTAACGATTCTGCTCTGGCAGCAGATCATCATCGACGGCGCAATAGAAGGTCATATTCGCAAACGCGAACTTATTCTTCTTTTCATCGAGCGTCAACAGGCGGCCAGTCGTCTCGCTCGCCTCTTCATACGTGATGGTAAAGACGTTCACAGCCTCACCGCGGCTAATCGTAATCAGCGCACCGGGGACAAGGTGCTCGCGGAAGAAATCTTCCAGACCTTGCAGCCAGCCGCCGCGGTTGCCGGTCGGATAGCGCACTTCAACCAGATAGGTGCCAAAGTGCTGCGACGACTCGAAGCGGAGCACTGCGCTGCGCTGGTCGGGGAAGACCGACTTCGGCAACAGAGCTGCCAGCGCCGCATCGAGCGGCAGAACGCCAAACTCCCACTCGAAGAAGGTCAAGAGGCGGGTCACACTACCGCTAGCCTCAATCGATTCGGCGCTCTGCTCAGTAAGGCTATCATCAAAGCCTTCGATGAGGTACGACGTCAACTGGCCCATCTCCGCCGCTTTCACCCGCTTCGAGCCAATCGCCGGCAACCCCTTGGTAGACCAGATATTAGCCCCTTCCACGCCGACGAACTCAAAATCCTTCTCGCGTGACAACCGGTAGTTGAGCGAGAAGCGGAAGCCTTCATAGTCAGACTGGCGGGGATTGTGATAATACAGATCAGCGACAATCTCGGTATCGAGCAAGGGCTCGTTGCGTTCGAGAATGTAATCGCGGATCTTGCGCAGATCATTCTTGCCGAAGCTCGTCAGTTTATCTTCCGGATAATGCATCCGGCCAAAGCTGACGATCCGGCGGAGCGGATCTTGTTCGAGCCGCTCGGCCAGAATCCGTTCGAGGGCCGGGCCATATTCCGCCACAATCTCGGCTGGCGGGCGGCTCAGATCGATAGCCATACCATCAACCACCAAGATCGTGCTGCGTTCAGCAGGCGCAGCCAGCGGCGGGGTAGGCGCAGTTTCAACCGGTTCGGCTGCCGGCTTCGTCTCAATTGGCGCCTCCTGAATTTCGGCAGTGATCGGCACTGCCGACGGCAGTTCGACCGCTACCGGCGTTGCCGGCGCTGCTGAAGGCGGTTCAGCGACCACCGGTGCAACCTGTGCAACCGCTGGAGCTGGCTCAACCGGCGCTGGCGGCTCGACAACTGGTTCGTGCTCGGCGGCTTTGGCCGTCACCAATCGGGCCTGCTCGATCCAGTAATCGGAAATGTACACTGGCTCGACCGTCGTAATCGCCGGGCGAGAGGTTGAAACCACGACGCTCAAATCATCGATCGGCAGCGGCTTCTCCGGTTCATAGAGCCGCTGCTTGAAGGTATGGATATCGGTCGTATCACGGGGAACGTAACGCCCTTGCCGGGAGGTCACAAAAATCATTTGACCATTGACCTCCTCGCGGGTAAAGCGCTCATCAGCCGCCAGCGCCGCTTCGAGTTCGGCGCGCACCTGCGCAGCATCGCGCTGCCACCGCGCGGCAAAAAAATCGACCAGATTCTGCAACGTCTGGCGGATAGGGGCATCAACGGCGAAGAGGATTCCTTGCGCGGTCATCAGCCGCCATACTTCATCGGCCAACGTTCCTGTCGTGGCGGTCATTCGCTCTCCTCCATCACCAGCTTGCTTAAGATTTCAAGATATTGCACCAACAACTCGCGCACATCTTTCGGCTCGCCGCTCGCTCGTAGCCACTGGAGCAAGCGATCAACAGCCGTGTCGCCAAAGACGATCATCTTCGCGTCCATGCAGCCCCCATGACACTTACAAACAACAGGAAACAGAGAGGCTTTTTTTGCCTCCCTGCTATCCGTAGGGTATACGATATAGCTTCCTGTATTGTAGCATTGCTCGGCGCTGCGCGCAAATCACAGCAGGCATCAGGCGTGATGGGAGATTGCGGTTGGAACCAATAGACAGATGACCAGCGCAGTATTGGCGATTAGCAAGCAGCAGGCATACGGCTGTGCAGCCGATATTGCCGCATGGGCAGCCAACCCCGCCAACCTTGTTGGGGCTTAATCCGACAAACTATCGAGCGCCATCGCCACTGCGCCGATGGCAACGCTATCAGGACCAAGTACTGAAGCCACCACCGGCACCGGGCGCGCAAATTGCGGCGCGATGAAATCATTGACCCGCGCGGCGATCGACTCCACAAACGGCTCACCGCCGATCCGCACCACGATACCACCCAGCACAACCATTTCGGGATCGAGCAACGCAATGACCTGCGCGATCCGGGTCGCCATCAGATCAATCGTATGCTGCACCACCCGGCGCGCCACCGGATGATCAATGAAAATGTCTTCGAGCCGTTCGGCGGCCATCCCGGCGGCATTTGCGCGCCGCAACAAACCGCTGATCGAGACCAACTCCTCGAGCGTCTCTGGCCGGCCATCGCCATCCCAGCCGTGGCCCACGACTGCATGGCCAATCTCACCGGCCATCGAATGGGCGCCGTGGTAGAGCCGGCCATTCAACACTGCCCCACCACCCACACCGGTGCTCAGGTGAAAGTAGAAGAGGTGCTGGCACCCTTTACCAACCCCAAACGTCGCCTCACCGAGCGCGATCAGATTGGCATCATTATCGATCAGCGTCACCGCATCAAACGCCTGCTCAAACCGCTCTTGCAACGGATAATTTTCCCAGCCGGGTCGTCGCGGCGCCAGCCGCACCGTCCCATGGTGTAGATCAACCGGCCCGCTGAAGCCAATCCCCACTCGCACCAATCGATCAACCGTTACCCCTTCCCGCGCCATCAAGTCTTGCACCAGTGCAATGACCTTCGTCACCGTGGTTTCAGGGTCTTCGTGATCAACCGCTTCAATGGCAGCGTTATGATAGGTATGATGCTGCAGATCGACCAGCGCCGCGCGCAAGCCGTAACTGCCGAGGTCGATACCAAGGATATAGCCCTGATTACCGAGAACTCCCCACAGGTTCTGCGTTAACCGTTCACTGATGAGGGTAGGCAGATCTTTCATAGGGGGTTCCTCTCTGAACTATCGCTTCAGCGGATGGCGGCACCAATGTTGTGAGATTATAGCATATCCTAATCGCGTTGTGACGCCTTTGCCGGTGTTGGTTCGGCAACAAATAGCAGTAAGGCGATAACACCTAACGCTGCGGCGGCCATCCGTGACCATGGCCACGCCGCTTGCGCGCAATCAGCACAGTCCGCTTCCGCTATGGGCGAGCGGGTTGGCGTTGGGAGCGGAAGCGTGGCGCTCAAGTAGGCGGCTGCCGGCGACTGCGGCAAGAGCGAAGCAGGTCGAGGTTCGGCTAGCGGTTGAGGTACCACCGGTGTGAGCACGGGACCAGTTACCACCACTGCATGCAAAGGCGGATCAGCACCGGGTTGCGCACTACTCGGCGGACTCGCCGCTGCCTCTGATCGACGCCAAATGATCTGGCCAACCGTTGTCGCCGTATACGTGAAGGTATCGATCACCGTCCCTAGCGGATCGTGCAACATGACCGTATCACCGCCGTTATTGAGCAAGGCGCGCGTCATCAGAATGCGCACCGTCTCTCCCGGCGCCAATTCCTGCTCGGCCAATGACCGGCGCTGGCCGCTCGCATCGCTCAAAAACCAGTCGCGTAGATTGATCGGCGAGGCATAATAACTGGTTACTTCAACCCATTCACTCTCACCGGTCACCGGCGCCGGCAGCAGCGCGCTGATCACGATGCTCCCCGCCGGCCACGGCGTTGGCAACGCGCTTGGCAGTGCCGACGGCGTTTTAGTGACCGTGGGAGTTTTCGTTGCCGTTGGCACGCGAGTAGCCGTTGGCATTTTGGTCGCGGTCGGCGTGCGAGTCACGGTCGGTGTACGAGTTGCGGTCGGTTCCCGCGTCGCCGTTGGCGTGCGGGTTGCGGTCGGTTCCCGTGTCTCAGTGACATTAGTCTGTACCAGCGGGATTCCTGTAGCTGTCGCTTCCGGGATCAGATTCGGCTCACCCGGCGTCGGCTCGGCGCTGATCACCCACTCAGCGCCAGCTTCGCGCCGG
>NZ_DAOTWH010000339.1:0-8528 GCF_034435895.1 Chloroflexus sp. | reverse complement strand
CCGCGCGCTGCGCGTCGGCCCGCAGAGCGCCGGCGCCGTGCCCGGCCCTGCCTGCTACGGCAAAGGCGGCACCGAACCGACTGTCACCGACGCCAATCTAGTCTGCGGCTACCTGCCGCCAAGCATCCTCGGCGGCGCGATGCAGCTCGATGTGGCCGCGGCCAAAGCGGCGGTGCAGAAGATCGCCGATGCTACCGGTCTCAGCCTGATGGATGCCGCTGAAGGGATTTTGCGCATCGTCAACGAGAACATGTTCGGCGCACTGCGGCTAGTTAGTGTGCAACGCGGCTTCGACCCGCGCCAGTTTGCCTTGATGGCTTTCGGCGGGGCCGGCCCGCTCCACGGCAATGCGCTGGCCGAACTGCTCGGCTGCTACCCGGTGATTGTGCCGCCCGCTCCCGGTCTGCTCTGCGCGCTCGGCGACCTCAGCGCCGATTATCGCGACGAGTTTGCCCGCACCTACATCCGCACCGTCGATCGGGTTGAACAAGAGGAGATGGTCGGCATGCTGCGCGAGCTGGGCCACGAAGCTCGCGCAATGCTGACCGAAGAGGCCATCCCGCCCGCCCGCCAAGAGATTCGCTACTTCGTCGATATGCGCTACTACCGCCAAGGTTACGAGATGCCGATTGCGGTCAGCGAGACCGAATTCGAGCAAGACCTGATCCCGCTGCTGGTGCAGCGCTTCAACGACCTGCACGACCGCACATACGGCTTCATGCTCGATAGCAACGTCGAGATCGTCAATCTGCGCGCCGTCGGCATTGGCCGGGTGACGAAGGTGGAGTTGCCCGAAGCCGAGCCGGGTGATGCCGATGCCAGCAGCGCCTACACCGGCGAGCACCAGCTCTACCGCCACGGCGAATGGATCACGGCCAAGCTCTACGACCGCAACAAACTGCGCCCCGGTATGCAGGTCGAAGGCCCGGCCATTATCACCGAAGTCGATAGCACGACGGTGGTGCTGCCCCACCACACCGCAACCGTTGATCGCTACTTCAACCTATTGATCAATCGCAGCTAACCGCCGGTGCGGTCTTGCGCCAAACCGAATAGCGAGGAACAACGATGGCAACCAATCTCAAAATCGCGTCGATTCCCCAGATCGAGATCGATCCGGTCACGCTCGATATTATCGAAAACGCGCTCAAGAACACCCGCTACGAGATGGACGCTGTGCTCTACCGCACAGCGATGAGCCCGGTGATCCGCGAGCAGCACGACCAGTTTCCGATGATTACCGATCCGCACGGGCGGATGATTGTCGGCCAATTCGGTTCGTACATCGCCGGCCTGCTCGACCACTGGGATCAGACGATCGAACCCGGCGATGTGATTTTGCTCTCGGATCCCTACCTCTGCGGCGGCGCGATCAGCCACATCAACGATTTACTGGTGATGCTGCCGATCTTCTACGGCGAGGGTGAGGATCGCGAACTGATCGGCTGGGCCAGCATGTTCGGCCATGCCCAAGACGTTGGTGGACCGCTGCCCGGCTCGCTGCCCACAAACGCCACCACCATCTTCGGCGAAGGTTTGCGGCTGCCGCCGGTCAAGATCTACGAACGCGGCAAACTCAACCGGGCCGTGCTCGACATTATGCTGAACAACGTCCGCCAGCCTGAAATGAACCGCGCCGACCTGATGGCAATTATCGCCAGTTGTCGCACTGCCGAAAAGCGGGTGATCGAGCTGTGCGACCGCTTTGGCAAAGATGTCTATCTGGCCGCCACTCAAGCCCTGCTCGACCGCACCTATCGGGCGATGAAGGAGCTGATCCTGCGCAACCTGCCCGAAGAGCCGCAGTCGTTTGAAGATTATGTTGATGACGACGGGTTGGGCAACGGGCCGTTCAAGATGAAGCTGACGATCTGGCGGCAAGGCCACGAAGCCTACTTCGACTGGACGGGCACCGACCCGCAGGCGATGGGGCCGATCAACTTCTACCTCAACGAGTCGATGTTCAAGATGTTCATCGGCGTCTACCTGATCATGGTCTTCGACCCGCAAATCTTGTTCAACGACGGCTTCTACCCGCTGCTGCACGTCACTATGCCTAAGGGCAGCCTCATCCAACCCGAATTTCCGGCGGCGCTGGGATGCCGCACCCATGCCCTTACCCGCCTGTTCGACGTACTCGGCGGGGCGTTGGCGAAGCGCGCGCCAGAGTTTACCACCGCCGCTGGTTACGGCACCTCGCCCTACCTGCTCTATTCCGGCTACGACAAAGACGGCGAATTCTTTTATCTCATGGAGATCAACTACGGCGGCATCCCCGGCCGCCCAATCGGCGACGGGATGGACGGGCATTCGTGGTGGCCGCTCTTCACCAACATCCCCACCGAATACCTTGAGAGCTACTACCCGATCCGGATCGAGCGCTACACCAGCATCATGGACTCAGGCGGCGCCGGTTTTCACCGCGGCGGCAACGGCATCGAGAAGATCTACACCTTCCTCGAACCGGGAGAAATCTCGATCCACGACGACCGCTGGCTAACGCCGCCGTGGGGCAACGTCGGCGGCAAGCCGGGCAGTCGGTCGAGCAAGCTGCTGGTACGCACCGATGGCAGCCGGCAGGTATTGCCGAGCAAATGCGACCAAATCGTTGTCGAGCCGGGTGATCAACTAATCTACCGCACTGCCGGCGGTGGCGGTTGGAAAGACCCGCTCACCCGTCCGGCAGAGGCGGTGCAACGCGATGTGCGCTACGGGTTGGTCAGCCGGGAAAAGGCGCTCAACGACTACGGCGTGGTGCTAACCGAGACGCTTGAGATTGATGCAGCCGCCACCGAAGCCAAACGCGCCGAGCTGGCCGCCGCGCGCGGCGAGATCAAAGGCTTCGATTTCGGTCCGCCGCTCGAAGAGCTGCTCGCCAACGCCGAAGCCGAAACCGGCCTGCCCGCGCCGCGCAAACCGCAACCAGTGCGGTGGGCCATGGCCCGCGCCGCCCGGCGCGAACGTATGGCCCAACCCGCCGAGCAACGCGAGGTCACAGCAGACTAGCAAGAGCGCGGCATACCTCGCCCACCCAACCCGGCACGACGTAGATAGGGCGCGGCCTATTGAAGGGCGGACAGAACTTGTGATTGAGACAACTGTTGATCGCTTTGCAATGACTCCAAGTTCAGCTCTCCGCTCCTCTCTCCCGCACCAGTGGGAACGGGACTGGGGGTGAGGGCCAGCAGCCCGCGCAGCGGGCTTCGTAAGCCTAGCCCGGCCCTTCAGGGCCGGGTGCCAGACAGATGTTCTGTCCGCCCTTAAACCCACGCCAGTGGGCGCGGGACTGGGGGTGAGGGCGCACCGAAGCATCGCAAAGCCATCAACCGCATCTGCGATCATACGAACTGTCTGCCCTTTAACGAACAACGAGGCCCTATGACATCCTTCGACCATCTTGCCGACGACTACCGCCAGCACGGCCTCGCCGGACGGATCGGCTTTGGCGAGCACCCGGCGCTGTTAGTGATCGACTTCATCAAAGCTTACACCACCCCCGGCTCGCCGCTGTATGCCGCTCCCGGCGTACCAGATGCGGTGCGCGCCAGCCAGCCGGTGTTAGCTGCGGCCCGTGCCGCCGGCATCCCGATCATCTACACCACCGTCGCCTACACGCCCGATGGCCGCGACGGCGGCATCTTTGTGCAAAAAGTGCCGGCGCTGCGCCAGCTCACCCACGACTCGCCGCTGGTGGCCATTGTTGACGAGCTGCGCCCGCAAGCCGGCGAACTGGTGATCGAAAAGAAATACGCCAGCGCCTTCTTTGGCACCCACCTCGCCGCCACCCTCACCGCACTGCGGGTTGACACCCTGATCATGGTCGGCTGCTCCACCAGCGGTTGCATCCGGGCCAGCGCCGTCGATGGCATGCAACACGGCTTTCGGGTGATTGTGCCCCGCGAATGCGTTGGCGACCGCGCTCCTGAGCCGCACCTTGCCAACTTATTCGATATCGATGGCAAATATGGTGACGTGGTTGCGGTTGAGGAGGTATTGGCGTATTTACGTCTATCAACGCCATGAAACCGTTACATTGTAACGATGACCCATCATTGCAACCATCACAGAACCTGAAACCTCAAACAGATGACTCCTAGAGCGCGATATTCGGTGAATACTACCACATTCACGTAAAATATCGCTTCTTGACTTCGTGTCAAGATGGTATTACTATGATATGTACGGCATCTACTCCAATGCCGGCGTTTTGCGTTTCTTATAGAAAGTGTACGGTCTTAAGCGATGAGCCACCGCTATCGCTGGGTCTTTCTGGCAGGTGTGGTCGTCGCGCTCAGTGGTTGTCTGTCGACCCTACCTACAACAGTAGATGTGAACGGGCCATTGCCGGCTACCTTACCACCACTAGCGCAAACCTTGCGCGCCACAATAGCGCCGACGAATCTCGCGCCGGCGCAGGAAACTGCTGTGCCAACAAGCACGATGACTACGACCGCCGCGATTATTGTTGCGACACCGCCGCCAGCTACCGCAGCGCCGCCAACACCCACCTTAGCCCCAGCGCCAACTCTCGTCTTGCCAACCTTGCCCGTCTTGTCGAACGAAGAACGTTGGCGGTTGCAACAGATCGATCGCCAAATCTTTCCCGAACCCCGTTTATACACAACGAAACGCAGTGAATTGTACTGGTACGATCCAGTAAACCAACAACTGGTATTAATCGGTATTATAAATGGTGAATTTATGGCGCAAGCCACGTTCACTTTCCGCGAAAATAACCAACCATCACTTGAAGTGCCATACCATGTTAACCATTCTTATGGAATCTCCGCTCTTTCTCCCGCTGTAATCGAACGCATTCGCGCGGCAGGATATGACGAATGGATTGAGACATTCATTTTTTTAACGCCTGATGTGCAAGCCAAAGGCTAACGGTTTCACAGTTGCTGGGTTACAAACTGGTTAGGAAGCGGTTGTATGATCGTTTTGGTCTGGTCAAGGTTGATAGTTCTGCAGCTGTAGTTTAGTAAGGAAGAAGGAACCGCCGTGAGCAGTCGCTATCTTGAAATGGTGCGTGGACAACGCCGCCGAGGCGGATGGCAATTCACCTCAAAATCGTTACTTGCCATCCTCGCGTTCATCGCCATGATTGGCTCTGCGGTCTATTGGTGGGGAGTCCAGAGTCAATTAACCGGCAATTGGATTATTGCTGCGGCATACACCGCCATTCTGGTGCTGGCGCCGCCGAGCCTGATGTCATTCCTCATCCCATGGTCGCCGGGTGGGATGCTTTTGCAAAAAATTAACGCCAAGACATGGGGTTATGCCGTGGTGATAGTTGCCACGCTCTACCTTGTGTATTATTCCTTTGAAATTCAATGGACATGGTGGGCATCGCAGCCGGTGGTCCAAAGCACCGGGTTAGTCATCCAACAGGTCTTGATTGGCATCATCGGCTTTATCATTATCCCTGCGCTCTTATGGACACCAGTAACCTCTGAGGAGCTGGTTGAGCAGGTGCGCCAAGCCCATTTGGTGCGTCGCTACGAACTGCAAACGCAGGCTGACATTGCTATTCTGCGCGCTACCCTGCTGCGCGCGCAAGAGAAGGCGTTGATCGGGTTCGCAAATCTCACCGTGCAAGAACGCGAGGAACTGGCCGCCGTGATGCGTGGCTTGGTCAAAGGCATTGACGCAACCCTGCGCGATATTGGCGAGAGCGTGAAGACGGTAAGCGGAGCAACGGTGCCGTTCAATAGCCTCGAAGACAATGAGGATATTCAGAAGTACCTCGATTTTGTCGCTGAAACGCTCACCGATAACGCTCTCTTGCCCCGCCGCTCATCCGCCACGGGCCAGCACGAAGCGGCAACTCGCCAGCTCTCATCGCGTGATGAGGAAGAATATTACGAAGATGACCGGCGCACGCGCGCATTGCGACAACGCTAGCTAGGGAGAAATATGCGCGGCTACCGTTTCACCACCGATGACCGCCTGCCCGAACGCGACTTGCAAGAGCTGGCCGATGAGCTGGCAATCCAGTTGCATTATGCGCTCGGCGAGCGCGTGTTTCTGTTGCCGCGCGCCGATGTAGCTGAGTTGATCTGGCCGTATATCGAAGACCTCCATCCTGATGACCAGAATGATGTCGTCTGGCTGGTGTGGCATCTGTTCCAAGAAGCACATGAGCTAAACGAAGAATAACTCCCCCTCATCATGACTACTGTTCGCCGGTTGGGGATTTATGGAGGCACGTTCGATCCGATCCATTTCGGCCATCTAGCCATTGTCGAAGAGGCGCGCTGGTTTTGCCGTCTCGACCAAGTGCTGATCGTCCCCGCCGCATCCCAACCGCTGAAGGAAGGCCATCTCGCCGCTGCCCATCACCGGCTTGAGATGGTGCGGTTAGCGTGCGCCGGCAACGACGCGCTGATCCCATCGTCGCTCGAACTCGATCGCCCGCCGCCGTCGTATACGGTCGATACCTTGCGCGTATGCCGGGAACGGTATGGGTCGGAAGTTGAGCTATTCCTGATCATTGGCGCTGATGCCGCCGCTGATTTGCCCCGCTGGCGTGAACCCGACCAGATCACACACCTTGCCCGCCTTGTTGTGGTTGAACGGCCCGGTTATCCGTTCGACCAAGAATCGCTCGTTGCCGCGGTGCCGGCAGTGCGCGATCGAATGATTGTCCTCACCGGGCCGCAGCTCGCCATTTCCAGCACCGATCTGCGCCAGCGCCTCGCCGCCGGTCGTCCGGTGCGTTACCAGTTGCCTGATGCTGTGCTTGCTTATGTGAAGCATCACCGGTTATATCAAGTTGAGGAATAACGCTCCATGGCCGACGATGCCGAGCGCCTCTTGAGCGAGACCGCCGCCGCGTGGGGGCTTGCGCTCAACGAGCGCCAACTTGCCCAATTTCACCGCTATCTCGACGAGCTGATCGTTTGGAACGACCGCTTCAACCTGACCGCAGTGCGCGACCGCGCGGCCATGGTGCGCCGCCATCTGCTCGATTCGCTGTGGCTGGCCCGTGACTGGCCTGCGCAACCGGCCAACCTGATCGATATTGGCAGCGGGGCTGGCTTTCCGGCGCTGCCGCTCAAAATCCTCTACCCAGACCTCCCGGTCACGCTGGTCGAAGCTACTGGCAAGAAGGCTGAATTCTTGCGTCACATCATTGATTGTCTCGAACTAACCGGCGCGCGCGTGCTGAACGAACGGATCGAAACCGTGGGCCGCCATCCCGCCGAACGCGAGCAGTATGACATTGTGACTGCCCGCGCCGTCGCCGAGCTGCGCGTGCTGGTGGAATACGCCTTGCCACTGTTGCGCATGGGGGGCCGTCTGCTTGCGCCGAAAGGCCGCGACCCAGAGGCCGAGATTGTTGCGGCGCACAACGCGCTGGCCTTGCTCGGCGGCGAAATCAGCCTCTGCCAACCGGTTGACATTCCCGGCGAAGAACGGCGCAGCCTTGTGATCGTCACCAAAATCGCCCCTACTCCCGTCCGCTTCCCGCGCGCGGTTGGCGTGCCAACCCACCGCCCGTTGTGATGCCAACGCCGAGACCTGCCAGCTATGGAATGCGGCGCGAACCGGCCAGCTATCGAGTGCGGCAGTTTGACTGCCGCACTCCATGCCAATTGCGCTCGTCAGCCCCAACGTCAGCACACTGATGAGAAGCATGCGCCAGTCCAACTGCCGCGCTCCATGCCAATTGCCTCCTTTCAGCGAATGGTGAAACTTTTTGGCGCGGCCAAACGTACGGATCAACGGTTGTGGATACACGATCGGCGTGCTACAATGCAGGTAGTGTTCCCGTCGCAACCATTCCGCAGCCTTAATGGTGTGCATAAGCATCCAAAGGAGGAGCGTCCATGTCCATTCTCGGTCGTATCAAGGATCTAATCAGCGCCAACATCAACGCAATGCTGGATAAGACGGAAGACCCGGAGAAGATGGCGAACGAGTACCTGCGCCAACTGACCAACGAGCTGTACGAGGCCCGCACCGGCGTGGCCCAAGCGATGGCCGACGAGACCCGGCTTGAACAGCGCCGGATCGCCGCCGAGGCTGAGACCGAGCAGTGGCAGATCAAGGCCGAGCGGGCGTTGCGCGCCGGCGATGAGGCGCTAGCCAAGGCAGCACTATCTCGCAAGGTACAGGCCCAAAAGCTGGCCGAGCAGTATCGCGCCCAAGAGAAGGCGCAAGAAGAGCAGGTGGAAGCCTTGCAGCAGGCCCTGATCGATCTCGAAACCCGGATCGCCGAGGTGAAGGCGCGCAAAGAGCTGATCATCGCCAAAAAGAACCGCGCCCAAACCCAAGAGGCGCTCCAGCGCACCGCTGCGTCGATTGGTCGCGTCAGCGCCCTCGATAAGCTCGATCAACTGGAAGAGAAGGTCGATGACCGGCTGGCCCGCGCTGAGGCGATGGCTAAGCTCGAAGGCGACTCGCTGGAGGCCCGGTTCCGCAATCTCGAGAAGGAGACCGAGGTTGATAGCGAGCTGGCCGAGCTGAAGCGCAAGCTGGGATTGAGCTGATCAGATAGCGAGGGGCGGGTGTCAAACCCG